>JAIUYC010001060.1 GCA_020216575.1 Coleofasciculus sp. S288
AAATTGGTTCACAAAAAGACAGACCCTAGGTACGGATTAGTAAGAGGCCACATTCCGAAAGCGCTCCTCAAGCGCTTCAAGAACTACTGCCTGGACAATGAACTTGATTACAGCGAAGGACTGGAAGATATCTTAACGATGTTTTTCGACTTGTTGGACAACGGTGAGGTACTAGCCGCAAAAACAAGAAACGTGACCATAGCGGATCTGATTGGTGGCTGGGACTTGGAGGAACTATCGCGGTTGAGTGAGGTTAGTGTTGAGCATCTGCAAGCCATCCTTGAAGGGCAAAGACCAACCAATGACGATTTAATCGGGTTGGGGATAGTCCTGTGCAAAGACAATGGCGAGCCTTGGACAACAGAGGAGTTGGTCGAGATCCGCGATCGCTCCTTCTGCGGTTTACCCCATTCTCCTCTAGAGCGGGACTCATCACGGGTTCCTTAAACTTGACTACCTCTCAGAGGAGAGATCAGAGCAGGTTTCCTGTTTCTGACTTAGCAGCAACACTGAATCTCAGGTTTTGCCTTAAACTATGGATAAATTCTTTCTTTCGGGGTGCAATCTATCTATTTCGAGCGACAGCCTTAACATCGAGGCGCCATCGCGCTTTGCTGCTTATGCGCTCAGGCGTCATGCATCTGAATTAGCGATTTCTGCGAAAAAACTCAAACGCAAAAGAGCGACTGTATCCTGGCCTGGATGCGATCGCCCTTATCGAATTCCAACTTCTATACTCAGATCTCATAATACCATGACAGGACCACAAGCCCAAAACGAAACGTATTTTCTCGGAGCAGATTACCTTCGCGTAACAGATTTCATTCGAGAAAAGCGCGAAGAAGGTCGAATCGTCGTTGTTACCTCAATGTGGAACGACGTTTGTTTGCATACCAACGATTTATTGAGTCCCGATCGCGGTATTCTTCAGCCCCATCAGTGGACGGGTTTTAATTATCGCTACTTATGGCGTGATAGCCGGGACGACTACAATCAGTTAATCGACACATTAATGCAAGACCGTTACGTTCCTCAGTACCAGTACAGGCTCAGACGACCCGATGGAACATTTGCGCTTTACGAGACAGACTATTATCTAGTCGAAGATTATCTGAATGTACCCGTGCGGATTGGCGTAAGCAAAGTTGATGCTTGGCAACTACTACCCGAACCGTCCATGAGTTAAAGGCGATCGCTGGAGTTTGCTCTAGGAAACTATCATTAGCTGCACTAATGCCGTAGCTTCATTCTTTGCTGCGATCCATTGGCACAGTTCTCAAAAAGCAAGGAAACGGGAGCAAAGCATTAGTGTGGCATCTTGTTCGAGCTATTGCCACACTGTAAACGGTTGTCTTTTTCCTCGGACTTGCATTCAAAAATGTAACCCCAAAAAAGCTTCAAATCTGCTATGTCTTCATCTGCACTGCCGGAAGAAAACCATAACTGTCCAATTAATTGCCCAAACCGTCAACCAAAAGGAAGGCAACCTGTTCTAGGGGGCGGATATATTTTCGCGCTTATTGTTGCTCTGATTTTGGCGTTTGAGTCGCTTGATGCTTCCTATAAGCGGGTTCAGGGAGTGGAGGATATTGTTCTGGCCACAAAATCGCCCCCTTCATACATCTTGGTTATTGGTCTGACTTTGATTGGATTGGGCTTGGGCATTGAGATTGATAAATCAGTTTTCTTCTCCAATTCCAAAGAATTAATAAAAGGAATGATTGCATCTTCTCTAAGTGAAGAAAGTCCCAAAAATCAAGGGCAATAAGTTGAAGCAGAAATGCACGGTCATTATCCAATTCTTGCCAATACTAGGCAGAATTAATTTTTTGTCGTGACTTCTGTTCTAAGTCGGGTTAAACCATTTTTCTCTTGATGCCAGTCAATTCTGAACTCAACTTCTAAAGTAAAGCCATTTAGGTAAGGGCAAGTTAGTTAACATCAGCCCCAAATTTAAGAGCTAAGATTCAGCTCCTCCCTACCTGAATGGCATTCATATTTTGTGGAATTCCCACTCAAAAATAATCATGGTGCAATTTACAAAACAACCCAAACAATTCTTTCTAGAGCGATGGAATCATATCGTTAAAGAATGGATTGATTCTTTACTCAAAAGAAGTAAAGAGCGACTCCCCAAATCCATAGTTCTTAGCCAGTGGATAGGAAAAGGCTGCATACTGTTACAGCTAGAACGAAACACACCAGGAGCTGTCAGTACATGGCGATTCAACTGCGAGGGTTTACACGAGCAATCGCTACTATTGACTTTAGATAATATTGCCGATCTAGAGCGACACCTGCAAAGAGCCAATCGACAAAAAAACCCCGCTGATACAACTAGAGAAGTCGTTAATTTACCGGGAAGAACCTCTTCTCACCGAATTGCGGTTAGTCTAATTAATTCCCTCAAGCGTACTGAGTTTATTGGTGTGTGGGATGCCAACTTCATCGACCAATGGGCAACTACTCATGCGGAGGACTATAAAGCAGAGCAAATTATCTTGTACACTGCCCGCAGGGTCATGAGTTTTTATGAGGTGATGCCGGAATTTT
>JAIUYC010001061.1 GCA_020216575.1 Coleofasciculus sp. S288
TATCTACAACATTTTTGTCATGAGTGCGGCTATTCTCTCCGGGATTGATCAACCAGTACGGCGTGTTTCAGATCGATTTCCTCTGTGTACAGCCTGTAAGTTGACTGTCGGTAATCGTGTTTTTTGGGGGTACACCAATAATCTCTCTGAAGGTGGGGCTAGTATTACATTAACGACCAACTCTTTCTTGGGAAAAACTCACCCCGTCGTTTTGGAGTTTTTAGAGCATGATTTCTCTATAGAAGCGGAAATCGTGAGAACGTCTATCAAAGATAGCTACGTTAACCTTTCTGTCAAGTTTTCCAATGTTACTTTAGAACAAAATCGAAATTTAGTAACGCTGCTCTACTGCAACCTGGATTCTTGGAAACATCGCAGGCAACCTGGCGTTTTGGATTCAGCTTTAGCAATGCTATCATCCATACTAAATATCAAACCTATTATGGCTAAGTATAATTCTTAGCCACCTAGAAGGTTGAAGAGATGAGGGGAGTATGTACTTAGCTTTCTGAATGGAATGCCGCTTTAGCAATGACTGAAGTAAAAAGATTCCTGTTTCGATTTTTTAAGGTATTGTCGAAGTCAGTCAGACGCCTCACTGTTAAATACCGCTACTTATTCAAGGTTATTCAAACTCAGGGTAAGGGGTATAGCATTATACTGTTTTTGGTCACTGCCCTATGGGCATGCCAAGTTATTGCTCCGATACAGGGGCGATCGCAACCAATGCCAGATAGCACCAGCTCATTAGATGCAACCATCCGCAATCTTCGCACGGGTGACTTAGTGGTTAGAGTCGTTGATGCTAACCACCAGGGGATTGAGGGGGCTGTAGTTAAGCTCGAGCAAACCAAGCATTATTTCCAATTTGGTACAGCGCTCAGTACTGAGATGTTTAAAGATACTGCCGATCCAGGCGATCGCGATCAGTACTTGAAACTAGTCAAGCAACTTTTCAATGCCAGCGTCCATGAAAATGCGCTGAAGTGGTACGCTACAGAGCCTGTTCGAGGTCAAGTTAGCTACGCCGATGCCGATCGCATCCTGAACTGGAGTGAAAGTAATGGCTTAACGATGCGAGGCCACACTCTCTTCTGGGCACCGACACAATGGAACCAAGACTGGGTAAAAGCCCTCTCGCCGCAAGAACTACGGCTAGCTGTCCAGAATAGAGCCATAGAGGTTTGTACTCGCTACCGAGGTCGAATCTTGGAGTATGACGTATTGAATGAAATGCTCCACGGGGATTTCTTCCAAAAAACACTGGGAGAAGACATCGTGAACGATATGTTTCAGTGGTGCAAACAAGCCGACCCAACTGCCCGTTTATACGTCAATGACTACGACATTTTTAATGGCAAACAACTGGATAATTATGTTAATCAAATCCGCTCCTTACTCCACCAAGGCGTACCGATAGGTGGTATCGGTATTCAAAGTCATATTCGCCAAAAAATTACTGCGGCACAAGCCAAGATAAGTCTAGATACCTTGGCTCAGTTTGGTCTACCGATTAAAATCACAGAATTTTCTGCTGTTGCTGATACGGAGGAGGAGAAAGCCCAGATACTCAGGGATATTTACCAGGTTGCCTTTGCCCACCCTGCTGTAGAGGGTATCCTAATGTGGGGGTTCTGGGAGGGAGCCATATGGGAACCTAAGTCTGCCTTGTTCAGAAAAGATTGGCAACCCTTACCTGCGGCTCAAGCTTATCGTGACTTAGTCTATGACCAGTGGTGGACTAAGATTGATACGTTGACAAACAAAGCTGGAGAGGTTCCTACTCGCGCTTTCTTTGGTGATTACAGCCTCACAGTTCGTGTCGGAAACCGGAAATCTGAGCAGACATTTAATTTTTCACCAAACGAGAAAACGCCGCGAGTAATCGAAATTATTGCTACCTAGTACAAGCTGGCAGAAATAACCCACCAGTAAAAATCCTCCCCCTGCTCTCGTAACTGATGGAAAACGTCTGCCGATCTGGTCTAATTGAACAATCCGGAATATTTTGTGTTTTTGAATACAAATTTCTGAGCTGTCAATGTCTCTTCAGGCGGATCGATAAGTAAGTCACCACATGGCCTTAGAGAGAAGACGTGTAAGCTATACCTTCTTAACATGATTTTAAGTTTAAGGAATAGGAGTTTAGTTATGCCTACTAAGCAATTGGAGGATTTACCTTCAGATATAAGAGAACAGCTAACGGATGGCGCTCAGCAGATTTTCCTGGCTGCCTACAACAGTGCTCAACAGGATGGGATGAGCGAAGAAGCTGCTCTCAAGGTTGGCTGGAACAGCATCCAGGAGTACTACAACAAAGGTGAGGATGGCAAATGGCATCGGAAGCCAGATTCCGCCGGAATACACCATAAAGCCATCACCACTGGTGGTAATTAATAACTTTTTACGGCGTACATTGTAATGCAGAAAGAAATCTGTGCTACTCACAGATTTCTTTCTGTTTCAGGACTTACGCACAGACACCACATCTGGTAGGGGCATGGCATGCCATGCCCCTACAATTGATGCTTGAGAGACTTTCTTTGCGTAAG
>JAIUYC010000025.1 GCA_020216575.1 Coleofasciculus sp. S288
ATTTAAGCGATCGCATTGTGCCAGTTGCGTAAGTCCTGAGATTGCATCTGGAAGTTGCAGTTCGCTACCGAGGGCGGCAATGACCATACCACCGATCAGAAAGCCGAGTGTCGGGGACTGCAACTGAGACCCAAGTCCCGCAGGCAAGAAATACGGCTACTAAAAAGCCGGGGTCATGACCCGGCTTTTTTTGTCTGTGTTGTCTCGATTCAACAGCCGTCTGGTCCACAGAAACTGTGCCCGTACAGTACCTCCGCGTCACAGATATAGATCATGCCCGCAAAATCGAGGAAAAACTTTATTGCGACCTGATCCGCAATATTCTCGGCCATATCCCGATCCGGGGTGAGCACCTCGAATTTTATATTCGCATTGGTGTCAGAAACGCTGGGTTGTCCCGACGAGCGCACGTTGCGACTGCCTTTACCGCCGGTTTCCAGAACCGTATAACCGGTTGCCCCGGCTTCTTCGATGATATCGGCGATCTTTTTCAGCAGAATCTTTTCCGTGACGATGACGAGCTTTTTGGCTGGCTTGGCCATGTTGGTTACCTCCTTACCGTAATTGATCTTATATATTGAGTCGCTTGGTCTGCCGGGTCAAGGGAGCGCCGACAGACCTCGACCCGTCTGGGATTAGATGCCGCCTATCGCCTGGGCGAGCCCGAGGAAGAGCGGTATTGCCAAGCCAATCGCAATGGGTGTACCGATAGCTGTGGAGGCACCGATGTAGGCGGAGGGATTGGCCGACGGAATCCCGGCTCGCAACGTGGGCGGACCTGAGATGTCTGAACTGGAGGCGGCGATGACGGCCAGGATCACAACACCGCCCATGCTGAATCCTGTGGCGTAGTGGGCAATCATGCCGAGACCGAAGGCGATGAACCCATGCACCAGCGGTGCCACTACGCTATACACGACGTACCACTGGGCTACCTTGCGCAGTTCGCCAAGTCTTGACCAAGCCTCCATACCCATGACCAGCATCAAGATCGAAAGCAAGCCGCGGAAGAGGGGGTCGTAGAAGCTTTTATAGACACTTTCCGGCTGGGTGAACAGGCCAAGAGCAATGCCGAGCAACATTGCCGATAGGGCAGGACCTTGGAGGCTTTCCTGCACGATCGGCCATATTTTGACCCGATTATTCGCAGACTGCTGCTTTCTGAGATACTCTTGTCGGCTGCTGGGATAATCACCTGCGGGACTGGGAGACGTGCCTGCGGGACTGGGATAATCGCCTGTGGTACTGAAAGACGTGCCTGCAGGTAGAGATGCGCCTGCGGTACTGAAAGCCGCGCCTGCGGTACTGGTATATTCTCCTGCGGGACTGGGATACTCCTGCTTGCTGAGAGACTCACCTGCTGCACTACGCTTCTTCTTGTGGTTGAGATAAATGTTGGCCACCACAATCGCCGTTACGAGCGCTGGGATATCCATGAAGGGATAGAGTGCGGCAGCCCATGCCTCGTATGGCATTTTTTGTTCTTCCAGGAGTGTCAGGGCGGCGGCCATGGTAGAGCCACTCACAGCACCAAACAATCCCCCGGTCGCAATCGCATCCACGGTTTTGACGTTCGGCAGCTTGGCCAACGTATAGCGCGCGATGAATACAACAAGAATCCCTACTGCTACAGCAAACGCTGCGGGTAAAATCATCTCCGTCAGGTTGGAATTGCGGATCGCAATACCACCGGTCAGACCGATTTTGGTGAGCAACATGAAGACGATGATCTGACAAATCGCCTCTGGAATTACCAATTCGCTACCAAGGGCGGCAATGACCATACCACCAATCAAAAACCCGAGTGTTGGGGACTGCAACTGCTTAACGAAGTCCATTAAGAACAAGGACAAAAAATCCATGAATACCTCCTTCCGCCACCTCAAATGAGATGTGGTGATTGTGATAAGTGAGCTTTAAAAAGTTGAAGAAAGCAGGGGTGCAGCGCTTCACCCCCACAGCACAGGTGTTACGCGAGATCCTATCGACATGGTGTTCAGAGGTGGTCGCTCTCCGAACGGAGCTGTAAGGTGTCGCTGTCCCGCAGCACCTCCCATAAGTCAAGATCTATGAATACCCGAATCTCTGTGTGCTTAAGTCTATGTGCTTAAGTTTATCTTAAAATTTGCGATCGCTCTACATGGATCTGCTAAGTAATGTCCAATGCAAATCATAAATTTTCCCTTTTATTCTCAGAAAACCCGTATATCTCTGCTCAATGTAAATTGCGATCGCAGAATTTTCTCTATACGTTGTTGTTATTAAGAAGGGCTTTCTATGACTGCACTTCCCAAATTGCGTTAGATGGCGCTGCCAATCGCAGTTGGCTTGGGCGTCATTAATTTGTCTCCAGAGCTGGCTGCTGTGCCCGATGCCTCTATAAAGACCTTTACCGAATGGTGTGAAGAGTGGGCAGAGTTGCCACCAGAAACGGCTCGAACTGTTGAATAGCTGCTGTTGCTCACGGGGACAAAAGACTGTGCGGCTGCCGACGCCTTGATCAGCCAGCAGGAAACATTGCTCCTAGAGCGCTTGGAGTTTCAAGATTTAAGGCCTTTGTCTGCCTTTACCCAGGTCACCTGGTTGTCTCTGTCCGTCAACGACATCGAAGACATCACCCCTCTACAGTCGCTCACTAATCTGGAATATCTATTTCTAGACAGCAACAACATCGCTGATCTGCAACCGCTAGCAACCCTCACGAATCTCAAAACCCTGTGGCTGTACGACAACGACATTGCGGATTTGTCTCCCATCACTGCGCTCACAAAACTGGATACGCTGTCGATTTACGACAATCGCATCTCCGATCTGTCACCCCTGGCCCAACTCGACAACCTGGCGTCACTTGCGGCGTTTAACAACCAGATCACCGATCTTTCCCCCCTCGCAGACCTTGATCAGCTTTGGTATCTTGCTTTAGGCAACAACCGCATCCGCGACCTGTCGCCCCTGGCCGATCTGAGACAGCTCCAGAGTCTATTTGTATTTGGCAATGAGATTGTCGATGTCGCACCGCTGCAAAATTTGACGGAGCTGCGATCGCTCTCGTTGGGCAACAATCCGATCACGGATATTGCACCACTGACAAACCTAGGCGAACTCGAAGAGCTGCTGTTGTTCAACACTCAGGTTGCCGATATTTCGCCGCTGCAAGGCTTGAACCAACGCGCATTGGCTCGACCTGTACAACACGTCTGTGGCTGAAGTGAACGCCCTGACGGATTTGTCAAAGTTATCCTGGCTCGATCTGCGGGGGACTGGCCTGTTCCATCCTACCTGTCCAGTCGAACCGGCCAGCGTCTGCTTGTTTTCACCAGAGGACGGTATGGGTCTGGCCAAATCGGGAACAGGAGTTGCGTGGACACCACTCTTCTAGCAATGGCTGAGCTAATCAATCCACATTTCGGGGGGAGTTGTTGACGGCACATAAGTCGTGGACGGACTGTGACTGGCGAGGTTAAACCACCCCACCGCCAGTAGGAGACCGAACCCACAGCCCAACAAAAAAGTCCAGGCGTGAGACGACTCGAGCACGCAGAGCAGGCGGCGATCGCCGCTATATACCTGCACTAGCCAGCCTTCGCTGGTGTTGACAAATTTGGTCGGCAGTTTAGTTGAGTCAAACTTGTTCATGGTGTACGCTCCATGCTATCGAATGTGTGTGGCGGTGGCGGGCAAGTGCCCGCCGCTACAGAAATACCTGTCAGAAATTCACCTGTGAATGGAGAGTGTCTCAAGGAGAGAGACTGGGTCGCTCAAACCTGACATTGATGTCGAACAGAAGACAGACATCTATGCTTTCGCCTTGAACGATATTCTTAAGTTTATACTTAGATTTGCTGGTTAAATGGTGGTCATAGCGCCAAAAGGATAAGTGTTTTTTATAAAATGCTTCCGCTAATCTGAGTCAATCTTTCTCAACAGAGGGTAGTGGATTCGCCGATCTTTGGCATAAACTTAAAGATATGGTTCAAGGCAAGACTCTATGGTTTTGCCTTGAATTGTTGTAACAGAACGCATCAAGAGGTAACCCACATGACCCAGAAAGCCAGCAAGCTCGTCATCGTCACGGAAAAGGTGCTGCTGAAAAGGTGCTGCTGAAAAAGATCGCTAAGATCATCGATGAAGCTGGGGCGTGAGTAGCAATGGAACAGAAATGTACCAGGACTTACGCAACTGGCACAATGCGATCACTTAAATAGCACAAATGCACTCTTGGTTAACTAGAACTGGAGGAAGAGCAAATATTTAAATTGATAATAATCATAATTAACTTTTCTTGAAAGTTAAAAAGAGTCTTGATGGGAAAATCAATTTAAGTGTATATTCCGTCAGACGATGAAGTTTACTAAACTCAACTATTGTCAGTACTTACTGAGTAGTCAAATTAATTATACATGGTTCTTCAGCACGTAGTATGCTAAACTAATAAATGAAATCCCAATTAAGCAAACATCTAATTCGGTAGTTTTCTCGCATTCCTAAAGCCGTAGGTAGAGGGTTTAATCAACTTGAGCTTGTTGTTAATTCCCTCCATTAGCGCGATTAACTTAGACTTCTCTAAATCTATTAATACTGCACAATAATTCCCTTTTCCCTTAATTAGGGCTATCTCATCAATTCCTAATCTTTTCAACTCGGTGGGTTTGAATTTCAATAATTCTTTTGATGCGTCTTTTAACATCCTTTCTATTTCAGCGGTTGTTACCACTCCTTTTTTCGCGACGCTGTGGATATCGTTTTCTAAAACTTCTTGGATTATTTGGCTTGCCAACCGTTTGGTATCGATTCTTCTTTGGCTGACAAATTCTAACTTTTCACTAAAAGGTTTCTCGCACTTCTCACACTTGAATTGTCGTCTGTTAATTTCTAAAAACACCGGGGTTTCTCCCCCTTGTCTTCCTTGTCTCTCTTGTCCCCCTTGTCCCCCTTGTCCCATCGATTTCCTGGCTTTCAGGCGATTCGCCAATAACATCTTTGAACTCCGGGCGGTTTAGTGGGTTGATGCAAGATTTCAGTTAAAGAATTCTCGGCGTCGCCATCTCTGTGTCCCAAATTTCTCACCAGCTAACCAATTCAGTGGTAAAGAAGGTGGGGAATTTTTTTTCCCATCTCCTCCATCTCCTCCATCTCCTCCATCTCCCTTATCCCCACCCCAGGCATTTTTTACCTTTTGCACGGGCTGAAATAAGAGATTCATTTTCACCCAGCCCAAATTTATTTTTACAAATATTTACAATAGACGAAAGCAGTTACCTCTATCATTAAGCCTCAAATCCCTTGTGTGTTAATAGTTCTGTGCAAATCTTAAGAAAAAATAAACTCCAACATTCACAAGAGCTTTTTAGGTAAAAATACTCTGTAAACTTGCCTATTTGGGTGAAATCAGGAGGTTAAATCCCTTACTATGTATAGGTTTGATGCCAATCTTGACCCAGGGTTAAAAAACTTAATGATTTGTAACGAACAAAGACCCGTTAGCGTTGTATAAAAGTTACCTGTAGGGGATCGAGGACAGACAAAGGTTAAATAAAACACCATTTTTCAAGCCTGCTTGCTTCTCATAAAAGAATCAATTTTTCTCATAATTCATGAATGGTTGTTTGATTACTCAAGTTTGAGTAGTGAACGGCATGAGTGAGGGGTTTGAACGTGTGTACTTTAGCAGATGTTTGTCTTCGGTCAACACCAAACTCATTTCAGTGATGAGCTTGGCTTACCCAAAGTGGCTCTTTGAATACAACCACACTCAACCAAAATCAGTAGGAGATTGAGTTCATGTTAGACGCCTTCGCAAAGGTCGTTTCTCAAGCAGATGCCAAAGGTGAATTCCTGAGCAGCGAGCAACTCGATGCTCTGACCAACATGGTCAAGGATGGCAACAAGCGCCTGGACACCGTTAACCGCATCACCAGCAACGCTTCCACCATCGTTACCGATGCAGCTCGTGCTTTGTTTGAAGAGCAGCCCCAGCTGATTGCTCCTGGTGGTAATGCTTACACCAACCGTCGCATGGCAGCTTGCTTGCGCGATATGGAAATCATCCTGCGCTACGTTACCTACGCCATGATGGCTGGTGACTCCAGCGTTTTGGATGACCGCTGCCTCAACGGTCTGCGCGAAACCTATCAAGCTCTAGGTACTCCTGGTTCTTCCGTGGCAGTTGGCGTTTCCAAGATGAAGGATGCTGCTATCCGGATCGCTAATGACCCCGCTGGCATCACCCAAGGTGATTGCAGCAACCTGATGTCTGAATTGGCTAGCTACTTCGATCGCGCTGCCGCTGCTGTTGCCTAGGAATCACTGTTAGCTAAAAAAACTTGAAACCAAGAGGGAGATCTGTCAAGAATGAAAACACCTATTACCGAAGCGATCGCTGCTGCTGATACCCAAGGCCGTTTTTTGGGCAACACCGAGTTACAAGCTGTCAATGGTCGGTTTGACCGCGCCGCTGCCAGCATGGAAGCTGCTCGTGCTCTGACCAACAAAGCTCAACAGCTGATTGACGGTGCTGCTCAAGCCGTGTATCAGAAGTTCCCTTACACCACCCAAATGCAAGGAGCTAACTACGCTTCTGACGCTCGTGGTAAGTCCAAGTGCGCTCGTGACATCGGTCACTACCTGCGCATGGTGACCTACTGCTTGGTTGCTGGTGGCACTGGTCCAATGGACGAGTACCTCGTTGCTGGTTTGGATGAAATCAACCGTGCATTCGAGCTGTCTCCCAGCTGGTACGTTGAAGCCCTCAAGCACATCAAGGCCAATCACGGTCTGAGCGGTCAAGCTGCTAACGAAGCAAACACCTACATCGATTACGCGATTAATGCCCTGAGCTAATTAATCTCAAGGCGTGCCCGGAAGGGTATGCAGGTGAAACGCTTCAAGGTGGTGCTTCAGCTGCTTATCTTTCCGGGCTTTGTTGTATCTATTTGGTCATAGGTCATGGGTCATGGGTCATGGGTGAAGAACACAGGACAACTGACAACTGACGAAGAAAAAAAGCTTGCTTGTTGGGAGAGAGAAAAATGGCAATTACAGCAGCCGCTTCACGGCTGGGTACCGAAGCATTTAGTGATTCGCCGAGAGTAGAATTACGCCAACATGCTACGAAGGAAGACATCGAAGCAGTAATTCGTGCGGTTTATCGGCAAGTCTTGGGTAACGATTATCTGATGAAGTCCGAACGGCTCGTCAGCGCTGAATCGCTCCTGCGTGATGGAAATATTAGCGTGCGGGAATTTGTACGCAGTGTTGCGAAATCGGAACTCTACAAAACCAAGTTTTTCTACAACAATTTTCAAACCCGCTTTATTGAACTAAATTACAAACACCTGTTGGGGCGTGCGCCTTACGACGAGTCAGAGGTTGTTTTCCACCTCGACCTCTACCACGAAAAAGGATATGAAGCAGAAATCGATTCTTACATCGACTCTGTGGAATATACAGCCAATTTTGGTGACAGCATCGTCCCTTACTATCGCGGCTTTGCGACGCAACCGGGGCAAAAAACCGTTGGCTTTAACCGGATGTTCAAACTGTATCGCGGTTATGCCAATAGCGATCGCGCCCAATCGGCTGGCAAATTGTCTCGCCTAGCCCGCGAACTGGCAACCAATAGTGCCTCTTCAATTGTTGGACCGTCTGGTAGTAACGAAAACTGGTCGTTCCAGGCATCTAACGATGTTGCTCCCAAGAAAGCACTCGGTAATGCCGTTGGTCAAGGCGATCGCGTTTATCGGATTGAAGTCACCAGCCTTCGCGGTCCTGGCTATCCAAAACTCCGCCGCAGCAGTACCGCTTATATCGTGCCTTATGAGCGGTTATCTGAAAAAATGCAGCAAATTCAGCGCCAAGGCGGAAGAATCGTTAGCATCACACCCGCATAAAATTCCAGATTTTAGATTTGCGTGACAGCATCCAATCTAAAATCTGAAATCCCAAGTCCCAAATTCAGCTCAGGAGGTTTTATCGCGATGTTCGGTCAAACAGCAGTCGGTACTGGTGGTCTCAACTCAGCAAGTAGCCGCATGTTTCGCTATGAAGTTGTAGGGTTACGGCAAAACGAACAAAACGACAAAAATAGCTACGAGATTCGCCAAAGCGGCAGCGTGTTCATCACGGTTCCCTACGCCCGGATGAACGAAGAAATGCAGCGGATTACCCGCATGGGTGGCAAAATCGTCAAGATCGAGCCGTTGTCTGCTTAATCAGTACTCAAGCCCGTTTGCAAAAGCAACAGAAAAAAGCCAAAGATAAGGACTGACTGAGGAATGCAGGATTTCAGTCAAGAAGCGCCAAACGAGGCGGCTGCCCCACCCCTGACCGTTGAAGAAGCACTTGCCAACCTACGTGGAGCGGACTTAAGTCTCCGCTATTACGCCGCTTGGTGGTTGGGCAAATTCCGAGTGTCAGAACCGGCAGTCGTGGATGCCTTGATTGAAGCCCTGGAGGACGAAGCTGACCGGACAGAAATGGGAGGATACCCTTTGCGGCGCAATGCCGCTAGAGCGCTCGGCAAGCTGGGTGACCGACGCGCCGTACCGGGGTTAATCCGCTGTCTGGACTGTTCCGACTTTTACGTGCGAGAAGCCGCTGCTCAATCTCTGGAGATGTTGGGAGACCCAACCGCTATCCCCGCTCTGATGCCGCTCCTCGCTGATGGGGTTGCCGCCGCCGAACGAGTATCTGGACGCCCTCACTTGGCTCAGCCTTGCGAAGCCGTGATGGAAGCCCTAGGGACTTTGAAAGCGACGGAGGCAATCCCATTGATTCAACCCTTCCTGAACCACCCCACAAAGCGAGTACAGTACGCGGCAACGCGAGCCATGTACCAGCTAACCGGGGAGGATAGTTATGGAAGACACCTAGTAGAAGCATTGCAAGGGACAGATGTCGTACTGCGCCGGGTCGCTCTATCAGACCTCGGTGCAATGGGCTATCTACCCGCTGCCGAAGCGATCGCTAAAGCACCAGCAGAAAACAGCTTTAAGCTCATAGCGCTTAAAGGACTGCTGGAACATCAGACCGACTCGACTGAAGCCCTGTCGGAGGATGCCATCCAGGTGATGGATTTGATGGATGCCCTATTGTAGTTTTGTCAGGGGTCAATTGTGAGTGGTCAGTTGTCTTTTACGGCTACTGGCTAATGACCAATGACTCATCACCAATGACCAACTCTGTCTACACTCAAGAACTCATTCAGGCTGTCGAACAGGCGAATTCTGCGGAACGTCTGGTAGAAGCCGTTCGGGCTTTAGCCGCGTGTCACTCAGAAGAAGCCATTTCCACTCTAATTGCTGTCCTGGGCTACAACAATCCAGGGGCAGCAATAGTTGCCGTTGAGGGGTTAATTCGGTTTGGGGCAGCAGCCGTCGTGCCGTTGGTGGAACAGCTGGATGATTACAACTACGGAGCCAGAGCGTATTCGATCCGAGCCTTAGCCGCGATCGCAGACCCCCGTGCTCTCGATGTCCTGGTTACCGCCGCTGCTAGCGACTTTGCTCCCAGCGTTCGCCGTGCTGCGGCTAAAGGAGTGGGAAATCTGCACTGGCATTTACTGGAGTCCGAACGGGTTACCGAAGCCCAAGCCAAGGTTTTACAGACGCTTCTCCAGATTTCCGACGATGCTGATTGGGCAATTCGATATGCTGCCGTTGTGGGCTTGCAAGCCTTAGCAATCGGAGCAACAGAGATGGTTGGAGCAATCCAAAATCGGTTTGAGCAAATGCTGGCATCTGAGGCGGATAAAGCTGTGCGATCGCGAGTCTTGTTAGCCCAACAGCGATTGCAAGAGAGCAAGGTGTCAGGGTAGTACTGGGCCTTAGTGCGATCGTGTAGCGATAAAAGCAACCTTCTGCTACAACCTAGGTTTTTACCTTCACTCACACAAGAGAAAACAATCGATGTCAATTCCTCTGCTTGACTATACACTAAAGACTCAAAATCAGCGCGTTGAGGGCTATGAAGTTCCCGACGACGATGACCTTCAATATTACCGTTTCACTCCTAATAGTTCAGATTTCGAGGTAAAAGAAGTCATCTGGGCAGCTTACCGACAAATTTTCAGCGAACATTTAATTCTCGAAAAATATCGCCAACCCTTCCTCGAATCTCAGCTAAAAAATCGGGCGATTTCCGTGCGAGAGTTTGTTCGGGGACTAGGAAAGACTGATGTCTATCGCACACAAGTTGCAGAAACAAACGATAACTATCGATTAGTAGACATCACCTTCAAACGCTTCCTCGGACGCGCCACTTACGGCAAAGACGAGCAAATCGCCTGGTCAATTGTCATTGCCACCAAAGGGTTATCTGGCTTTATCGACGCGGTAGTTGATAGCGAAGAATATCGTCAAAACTTCGGTGACGACATTGTGCCATACCAGCGCCGCCGTTACAAAGAGCGACCGTTTAACTTAGTCAACCCCCGCTACAGCGATTATTGGCGTGCTCGGCAGGTTTCCTACCAGGGTTCCTACTATCAAGTTAAACTCAGCGGTCAATCCGTCGAGCGGGGCGTTCGTCAAGCCATTCCCAGCAACTTCCTGACTATGGCTCGTAGTATTGCTCCGGGCGGGATGAACTATCAACGGACGAGCGATCGGGCAAGATCGTTGGCCAGCAGCAAGCCACTTCTCGATATGAGCCGTGAAGCCACTACGTCCCCCTCTTTTGTAAGTCGTACTCCCGTTGCTCTCCCCTACCGCTACCTTTACAAATCGCCCACAACTTGATAAGGAACGTCGGTCATCGGTCATTGGTCATCGGTCTTCCCAATCACCAATTACCCATTACCAATTACCCATTACCAAAATTTACGATGTCAATACCTCTACTCCAATACAAACCCTCGTCCCAAAACCAACGGGTTTCAGGTTACGAAGTCCCCAGCGAAGATACTCCCCGGATTTATCGCATTGAAGACTGCATCGATCAAAGTGATATCCAGGAGTTGATTTGGGCAGCGTATCGGCAAGTTTTCAGCGAACATTTAATCCTGGAATCCACTCGCCAGCCTAGCTTAGAGTCTCAGATGAAAAATCGTGCCATCACCGTGCGCGATTTTATTCGGGGTCTTACCAAGTCTGAGGCATTTTACCGCCTAGTTGTTGAACCAAACTCCAATTATCGCGTTGTTGAACTGACGCTCAAGCGCCTCTTGGGTCGCGCCCCTTACAACAAAGACGAAGAGATTGCCTGGTCGATCAAAATTGCCACCCTCGGCTGGGATGGGTTTGTAGATGATCTAATTGATAGCCCAGAGTACCAGGAAAACTTTGGTGATAGCACTGTGCCTTACCAGCGCCGTCGCTTCAAAGGCCGTCCTTTTAACCTGGTGACGCCTCGTTACGCTGGCTACTGGCGTGACAAACTCGAAACTGAACGCTACAAGTGGGGCGATGTCAACAACTTCTTGGATATGGCACGGAAAATCAGCCCGAGAACCGTCTCCTACAATGTAACCGTTGATACGTCTAAAATTAAGATTCCTGACACGACACGGGAAGCCCCTCAAGGAATCCCCGTCTCGGTTAGCCCAGTGGCGAGTTTCCCCCTGCGGTAATTTTGGCTGTCAGTTCTCAGATTTTCAGGGGTTCAACGTTTTGTTAGGGGGTCAAAATCATGGTCAAATTGGATTACAGCCATTAACAAAAACGCTGAAATCTGCTTCATCGTTTGTAAATACCTTTGAAGGGAGATTTTTCACATGGGATTGCCATTATTGCAATACAAGCCTAGCAGTCAAAATGTAAGGGTTCGTAGCTTTGGGGTCGCTGACCTAAACGAAGATACTCCCTACCTTTATCGTCTGGAAGACAGCAATTCTCCAGCTGAGATACTTGACCTGATTAATGCGGCGTATCGTCAAATCTTCAGCGAACATGCTGTTCTCCAAGTCAACCGTCAGAAAAACCTGGAATCCCAGCTAAAGAACCGGACGATTACAGTCCGCGACTTTATCCGGGGTCTGGCAAAGTCTGAGGCATTCTATAAGTTGGTCGTTGAGTGCAACGATAACTATCGGCTGGTTGAAGTGTGCGTCAAGCGCTTCCTGGGTCGCTATCCTTACAACAAAGAGGAAAAAATTGCTTGGTCAATTAAGATTGGCACCAGCGGCTTCTACGGCTTTGTCGATGCTTTGATTGACAGCGACGAGTATAGCCAAGCGTTCGGGGATTACACCGTACCTTACCAGCGCAAGCGGATGGAAGGCCGTCCGATTAATCTGGTAACTCCCCGCTACGGCGAAGACTACCGCGAAATCGTCGGTACGGTTAAGACCGACT
>JAIUYC010001062.1 GCA_020216575.1 Coleofasciculus sp. S288
TGGAAGTTCCTCAGTCTTCCTTTTCCCAATCCAGAACTCACGCAACAGATCGAGGAGCAAGTTGTGATTATTGCGGCTGGGGGATATGCTGACTATACCGATACTGACGATAATTTCCCAGTTCCGCTAGCTGTTGAGTATTGGTGTCACTCACGCCATTGGCGAGAACAGAAAAAAGAGGATTGCCCCCAGGTCTTTACAGGGGGCGAAACTCATGCTTATATGGTTCACCATCTACTAGCGCCGCATCGAGTCACCTTAATTCCTGATTTCTGGATGATTGTCATAGCCGCAATCCTAGGGAAGTGGACGACTCTAGTGCTGCTTAAACAGAAATACCAACAACGACAGCAACGGGTATTCGTGTTAGTCGGTGCAACTACAGCCTGTGGATTAGCTGGATTACAAATTTATATTACGGCTTCGGTTTCCATCCCTTGGTTTTTACCGTCAGTTCTGTTCTGGGCTTGTATTTTCCCGGTTTTCAGAAAGAAGTAACACCACTTTGCATAAAAGGCAAACAAGAGGGGTGATAAGTACTATAGCAATGCAACTCAGAACGATTGTCAGGGGAGTTTTACTGAGCTGAGTTAATGGGTGCTGAGATAGCGATCGCTTCTAGCTGTCATCCAACTATTGACATTCCAAGTGCCATTAGAACTGCATAAGCTCAAAGCACCTAACTCTATGTATGTGAATAGAGGTGCTTCAAGCAACGTTGCAAATTCTACCTGATTTTACAGGAGGAATTACTGCACACTCCTTCACAAAAAGCGGTTAAACCGTATTTTTTCACAAAGGATACTTGAAAGCTTAATTAAGGGCATCTTCAATTCCTTAGTTTTCCAGTCAGTTCGATTTTCGGGTTTTATTCTATCCTTTTTCAGGAGGCAATCTTAATGCTAAAAGAGAGCGACAAACAATCTGCACTACAACTCGCTACACCAGCAGACGGCAGTTCTTCGACTGAATCCAATTCTCAGGATGTAGAAGCTGACCTAAATAATTTAGAAGACACTGAACTCTCCGAATCAGCTTACCCAGATGTAAGTGTAGACGTTGTCCCAGATAAACCTGAAGGTATCTCCGAATCAGCTTGCCTAGATGTACGTGTAGACGTTGTTCCAGATAAACCTGAAGGTACTGAACTCTCCGAATCAGTTTGTCCAGACGTAGAGGTGGAAGTTAATTCAAATCAGCCAGAAGGCAGTGAATTGTCTGAAGAAAACCCAGCGCCATCACCGAACCCTCCCATGCAGCAACCATTTTGGCGTTGGCCGTGGCAGAGACAAGGCCGTAGACAACGGCGTCGAGGTGGTAGACGCTAAGAATTTGCCTCTCCCGTAACTAGTGCAGACTAGCAGAAGTTTTCTACTAGTTGAGGCAGGGGGAGCAGGGGGAGCAGGGGGAGCAGGGGGAGCAGGGGGAGAGGATGAGGGAATTTACAGCAGTTTTCAATTAGCTTAGCCGATAAACCAATTTAATTTACCCATGCCCCATGCCCCATGCCCCATGCCTCATGCCCTATGCCCCATGCTTCATGCCCATGCCCTATGCCCCATGCTTCATGCCCATGCTTCATGCCCTATGTTCTATGTCCAAAACCACCCCAAGTACGGGAGAGCTATTCTGAATTGAAAGTGCATAAGCTCAAAGTGGTGATGCCTATCTATTGGATTAGTAGAACTCCAAGCAACTTTGTAACTTTCATCTAGATTGACACAGATGAATACTTTAGCAAACACCCAAGAAAAACCAAATTGTCACGAAGGATACTCAAACAATATTTTTTTACAAGGAGTACTGGAAGGCTTCATGCATGGTGTCTTAGTTCTAACAGAACGAGGAGAACATGTTTATGTCAATCACTTAGCTAGCCAGGTTTGCGATCGCCTTCTAGAGAACAAGTTCCAACCGAATGCAGTGCCTGTCGATATCTGGCGTATCTGCCAAGCCTTGATTGACAGCCGCAAGTCATACCCGGATCGGCTGTTCGTGATCGAGACTGAGATTACTCCTGATGAATCAATAGCGTTTTTGATTCGGGTGCGATGGTTACAGATGGAAGGAGCGGATTCTCCTTACATTTTGGTAACACTAGAAGAGCAATACCAATCTACTCAAAGTTTAGCGATCGCCGAGGCTCAGAAATACGGACTCACCCCCCGTCAAGCAGAAATTTGGGTACTGCGGCGAGCGAACTATACCTATAAAGAGATTGCTGCCAAGTTGTTTATTACCCTCAATACGGTCAAGAAACACGTAAAAAATATTCGTGCCAAGCAAGAAATGGCTCATTTCTTTTCCCGTGCGAAGCGCGAAACCTATCACATCCAAACGTTACCCTCCATGATTTCATTCAATTAAGCAATTGGTAGGGATAACGTTACTCCATAAACCCGCAATCTACTGTATCAGCAAAAAGGTTATGGAACGGAAATAGAGAAACAGAAATAAGGGATTTCCAAATAAAAAAATATCCTTGTAGGGGCGGGTTTAGAGATTAAATCGGTGGACAAATGGATAGCATTTGTACAAAACCCGCC
>JAIUYC010001063.1 GCA_020216575.1 Coleofasciculus sp. S288
TTCTATAACCTCCTTCATCTTTTTATCTCCTCTTCTTCTCTCTCCGTGACCTCTGTGCCTCTGTGGTTCGTTTCAAAAAAAGCGTAGTCAACCCGACGTGAGTATAACCATCTAACCGGCAACTTACTAAGGTTCAAACACAGGAACAGGTTCGATATCTTCAGGCAAAGGAAAGTCTACTACTAACGTTGCGATCGCGGAAATTGTCGCAAAATTTCTAGCCACACCGGGCAGATATTCCGGGTCAATGGGCAAATCAATCAATTCACTAATTTGCTCGATATATCTAGCGATTAAATCATCAGCCATAAAAGTTACAAACTTCGTTCTAATTGCAGCAAATCACCAGAAGACAGTTTTTTGGCCTCAGCCGTCAGGTCAAGCCAGGGTTGCAATTGCCCCCGTTGAAACGTGCGGCTCATGACAACATAAATAGAGGTCTGATCGCCGCCAATGCCAACACCAATAACATCCTGCCAAGACGTTGCTCTTAACTCATCCCTAACCTGCCATTTCCCATCGTGCCACTGCAAACGTCGGCGGAAAGAAAAGGGAGCCTTTTTCTTACCAGTAATTAGGACTTTTTGTAACAGTTTGCGGATTAAGTTAGGAAAGAAACGCCCCACAGTCAACATAACAACCCGTAAAATCAGCAAGTTGAGCGGTGTCATTTGCTTCTGTTTCGCCCATCCCAATTCACCCTGAATAGTTATTTCGTCTTCGCCAACGTTGACTTGATAAGCGTCAACTAAATGTCCCACCGCATTCTTAACCTTCCGCCCCTCAAGCACTTGCAGAGAAAATTGAGTATCGGAAGCCACCAGTTTTTCACCGCGAAATAGCTTGAATACTCCCCCTTTGTTGAGTGCTAAATAGAGTTCTGTATCTTGACGGCGGTCAATTAGAATTTGCGCTTCCTTAAACCAAACCCGGCCTGTGGAACGTGGAGTTGGCGCAGGTCTTTCTTTAACAAAATCTCGCCAAGCTAGGAGATAATTCCAAGTATGGTGGCCGATGATGTGGTCGTCGGCGTAACAGGGTGTAAGACCATTCGCCAGTCCGACAAGAAAGCGATCGTTAATCTGGAGGGCTTCAGGCATCCATTCCCCAACTCGTTCAAACCCGTGAGGAAAGAAGTTGTAGGTATTGCGACTGGTGTATTCGCCACCATACGACCCATCAGGATGTACAAACTCAGCCGCCAATTCTACCGCTTTAATCAGCGCTTCCTTCAGACGCGGATCGGGTCTAAGTTGATAAATCCATGCCAAACAAGAAATTGTTAGGGTATGATAACCGGGGTCACAGCCCTCATATTCCTGAAACCAACCTTCAGGATTTTGCCAAGACAATACCCGTTCTAAGCGCTGCACCCTTGCTCTATCCCACTTAGACGTTTGCAATAGCTGAGAAAGCAGATCCAAACACAAAACAATCAAGGCTTGATGGTTAGTAAGGCGTCCACTTTCATGGTGATGTGCCAACCAGTCTGCCCGCTTTTCAAAAAACTGGAGAGCAATTGGGTGATTGAGTCCCAATTCCATGTAACTTTCAATGCAAGCGAGTAGAGAAAACGCCACCGCACCACCCGCACGTTCGTAGGGAAAATAATCATCACAAGACCCATCTGGGTGAGCACTTTTGGCAGCGTAGAGAATCCCAGCTTCCACCCAATATCGAATCACCGACTGCTGGTAAAACGGGTTGTCTGGTAAAGCGGTGTTATAAGCCAGTGCTAGGGGCAAGACAAACTCTTGCGCCATGCCACTGGGGAAGTCGATAATTTTGTATTGCCAGAAATTGCGGTCAAAGCAACCGTAGGTAGGGCTGTGGACGTTGCGATCTAGCAGGGTGAGGAGTTTGGGAATTTGAGCCAGTGCTTCACGGGCAAACAGATCCTTACTCATATTACTTGTCTTCCGCATCGATAACCCCTTTTATCTCTTAAATCCCTCCGCATTCTCTCCTCTGTGAACTCTGTGTCTCTGTGGTTCCTCCAAAAAAGGGGAAATTGTCGCAGATTTAGTATCATACTCAATCCGGCGCAGCCGTAACTGAATATCTTCAAGCATCTTGCGATTTACCGCCATCAAATCTGCAACCAAACCAAACATCCACAGTTGAAACCCAATTAAAATCAAAATCGCGGCCAAAATCAGACTAGGAACGTGAGCTTTGGGAGTACCAGCAAAGAACAGGATTAACCAGCGAATCCCAAGAAGTGTGCCGAGTGTAAACGGGATACTTCCCAAAAACATAAAAAACCGCAAGGGTTTATAAGTCATGAAAATACGCAAGATGGTCAAAAGCGATCGCTTAACATACGAAGGAATGCTTTTGACCAAACGCGAAGGGCGTAAGTATCGGTTGGTGCGGATTGGCACGGACGTAATTGCCATGCCCTTCTGTCCTGCTTGAATAATGGTTTCTAAGGTATAGGTATATTCGTTGAATACATTTATTCGGAAAGCCGCCTCGCGACTAAAGGCTCTAAAACCACTCGGGGCATCAGGAATACTAGTATTGCTAGCCACGCGCACAG
>JAIUYC010001064.1 GCA_020216575.1 Coleofasciculus sp. S288
TCTGTCTCATGGCTCAGGCTTTGACGTGAAAGATTTGCTATCCTTGCATTTTACCCTGATTTGCTGTTTCTTTTCGTTTAAGTCCCATTAATAGGACACGCTACGCAATGTGGCATTATGAACTACATGAAGGCTTGTTGGCATCAGGGGGAGTTGTTGGCTCGTCTGGCTCAACAACAGGATATTGGGAAATATGTTGAGCAATTTGAGCATCGAATAAGGCAATTTGCTCTTCTAGGAAGTCGAGATGACTCAAATGATTGACAATGAGAAAACGATGATGCGGGCGAACTTGAAAATAAGGCAGAGGGCAGAGGGCAGAGGGCAGAAGGGGGGAAGGATTTTCATCTACTAAAAATTTTCTGTCTCCCCGCATCCCCGTGTTCCCGTGTCCTCACGTCAGTCCCAACCCACTACTGATGACCACATCCCCCCTAAACAGCACAACCCAACGTAACCCAGTATTACTCGTTCACGGCATCATCCGAACGTCTGCCGTCTTCCGCACGATGTCAGCGTCCTTAACTCAGTTGGGTTGGACGGTACATACCCTCAATTTGAAACCGAACAATGGCATTCTGGGTTTAGACCAACTCGCCACTCAAGTAGCGGATTATGTGGATCAGGTGTTTGCGCCAGAACAGCCCTTTGATTTAGTCGGCTTAAGCATGGGAGGATTGGTGACACGCTACTACGTGCAGCGACTGGGGGGTATTGACCGCGTTCAGCGCTTTATCACAATATCTGCTCCCCATCAAGGCACCCGCATGGCTTACTTGTCGGCACGTCTTGGTTGTGTTCAGATGCGTCCGGATAGTGACTTTCTGAAGGATTTGAACAAAGATGCCAATATGCTGGAACGCCTCAACTTCACCTCAATCTGGACGCCTTGGGATTACGTTATCGTACCCGCGTCCAGTTCACAGATGCCCGTGGGTCGAGACGTACAGGTTCGAGTGTTTGCTCATGCGTTGATGGTAAGAGATCGTCGCAGTATCCAAGCCGTAGCCGCCGCACTTTCAGAACCGCTTAAAAAGGATTAATCGTGATCGAGAAATAGAGCCCGTTTTCTTGCCAATTTCTTTCTCTCGAATCCGCAGAGACTAACGGGATACCCCAATCCAAACGGACAATAAAGCGATCGCCCTGTTGCCACTGCAACCCCAACCCGATACCAACCAGACTATTAGGGTCGGGGTCTTCTCGACCACTGCTATTCCAGGTTGTCCCCACATCAATAAAGGGAGCAAGCTGCAAAATGCCTTGCCATTCAGGAATGCGTACAATTGGCAACCGCACTTCTGCCGAAGCAAATGCTCCATTATCCGTCAGCAAGAAATCCTGACGGTATCCCCGAACACTGCCTTGACCTCCCAACCCAAACCGCTCGATGGGCAACAGCACTTGGTCAGCAAGCTGGATGTCACCTCGAACCAATAATAAGGTATCGGGTGCCAGAAGCCGTACCCACTGCGCCTGCCCTCGCCAAGCAAGAAAGCGGCTATCGGGAATGCGATCGCCCGTGTCCGGGTCGGAACCATTAGTGGTGGCATCGAACACATCCAGTCCCAAACTAAACTGCGATCGCAAAGCAATCACCTGCTGAGCACTCCGTTTCGTCCATTCTTGGAAAAATCGCAGTGCCGAGACACGGGTGCGTCCTTCGTTATCAGACCCTTCTGTGGGAAAAGGCTCCGCCTCTCCAATCAAATCTTCTAAGAAAACCGTCTTGCTGTCGCGTCTTGAGGCCGTTAATCCTAAAGTAAATTCCTCTGTCGGCGTCTGGATGATCGGCTGACGGTAGGTAATATCAAAGTAGTGCGATTCCGAATCGATATCCAGGACTTCAAAGGGTTCTTCAATGACTTCACTCGAAGTTGTGCCGTAGCTCAGAGAAATTGTGCCATTGCGAGGATTAATGGGTAGCGTGTAATTGAGATCTATTCCGTCGCTACCATCGGTATTGGTATAGGTAAAACTGATACTATCTCCTAATCCCAACAGGTTCGCCTGGGTCAAGGATGCGCCCCGCCGGAAGCTACCCACACTGGGGGAGCGGCCATTATTGGCAAAAAGCTGGTAACTCCAGGTATTTGCCTCAGTGACATCAACAATCAGGACGCTTGTTCCGGGACCTGAACCCGTTGAGAGTTCGGCGGAGATGTTTTCGATGAGCGGATCGAGTTGCAATAGGCGCAGGGCTTCCAGCAGGCGAGGTACGTTTAGGGGTTTTTCCGTTGCGATTTCGAGACGCGATCGCACGTATCCAGGCCTCAAGCGTCGGAGTCCATTCACCTCAATCTCTTCTAATCCCCCCTCTACAACTTGGATGGTTACAACACCACCCGTTGGAGTTTGAGGCAGAGTTTGAGGAGGGATAAAGGCACCGGAGGTTACATATCCGTTGTCGGTATACAGCTTAGTCACTGCCGTTCGCGCACTTAAAAGTTCGGCGAAGGTAATGGGACGTCCAGTGAAGTCTTGCGTAACTTCCGCTAACTCTTCATCACTAAAGGCCGTATTGCCAACAAACTCAAATC
>JAIUYC010001065.1 GCA_020216575.1 Coleofasciculus sp. S288
AGCCGCTTGGTGTCGCCCCTCTTCTTCTAAACTTGGATTGCTGGTGGTGATAGAAAGTAGAGGTGGGATTGAGGCCGTTTTTGTTGTTGGGTTGGGTGGAGTTGGCAGCAAGAAATTGGTAGACAGATGGGTAGGTGAGATGGAAGGATTGACTCGCTCTTTCTCTATTTGCTTCGTTCGTTGAAGTTCTAGAATATGTTTAATCGCTTTAATAGCGCGGCTTCTAATCTCTAAATTAGAGGCAGCCGTTGCTACCTGTTCCCAACATTGAAGTGCTACGGCGTAGTTTTTGTCATAAAGCGCATCATTCGCCTGTTCCTGAAGTTGAGTAATGTCAGCATTTGTGATGCATTGTGGAAGTAGTGGTAAATCGCCTTTCCAATCTGGTTCTGAAACAATTAGAGGAATTTGCGCTGGTTGTCGATCTTTGGTTAAAGCATAAACTTTTTCTGTCAAATACTTCGATAGCTGTCTCAAAATCGTGTACTGCTGCAATCCCTCTAAAAAAGCATGAGTAAATGCACCTTGTTGCAAATCAGGCAATTCATAGGATTTTCCACCCCGACTGCAAGAAAATATCGTAACGATGCCGTTTTGCTGTGCCTGCTGCACAATTTGAGCTTCATTCAATCCATTGCTGCCTTTGCTACCACTGGAAGCCTCATTCCGACACATATCCAGCACCAATACAGTGTTTTTTGCTTGACAATGAATCAGTTGCTGAATTACAAAATCCACCGAGAGTGCTGTGTCCTCTAAGTCATCAGGCACCCCATCACAGGTCAGCATATAGTTTTGATGTCTGGAACTTTGCAACCCGTGCCCACTGAAGAAAAACCAGGCTTGATCGGCTCCTCTTGCTTGTGGATGGTGACTGATCTCGCGCAGAATTCTACGCAGATTCGAGCGACTGGGGCGTGTGTTGAAGCCTCCAACTGATGGCGAGGTATCCGAACAAAGAATTACAAAATCCTCTCGAAAACCTGCTTGCTCGCATAAGAAGCGTTTTACCCGTTCCGCATCTGAGACGGCAAATTGTAGATGCTCTTGGGGGGCAAGATGGTCGTAGTGATTGATACCAACAATAACTGCCCAGTTCGTCATATTAGTTGGACTCTACCTTAGTTGGACTCTGCCCGCTTAAATTTCAAGGTAATTGCGCCTTTCCCAGACGCTTCCGCCCCACCAACGCCCATCAAGCTCACTTGTCCCTTGCTATTGATTTCTACTGCCAGCGTCACTTCATCAAGTTTCAGGTCAGATTCGCCACCAACCTGCTGTTCTGCTTGAGCTAAGAGTTTTCCTACCACTCTCAGCATTCTGTTCCACTCAATTTCTAGTTTTTTGGGATCAACTGGAACCTGCTTTAGCCCAATTCTGTCTAACAAACCTTTTTCACCTGGTGAAGCTTCTGGACGATCCTCAGTCACGATGTAAATTACGTCATCTGTCATAGGGGCTTGAGCAGAAGAATCTTGTTGTTCTCTATTCTATTGCTCTCAAAGGAAATTCCCAAGACTCCATGACTGAAGAACTAACCTGAATAATTCACGAGTTCTCCACAAAAGAGAAGCAAGAGAGCTTGAAACGGTTTAGAATCAAGCTCTCTAGAATTTTAAGCGTCCCTATTTTGCCATGACAGTGTGTGCTGTGGAACTGCCCTACGATTTTGCGCCCCCCCGTCGCTTAGAAGTCAAATTGTCTGCTCTGGAACTGAAGAGTGACGCGGGCATCTTACTGGCGCGACAAGCCGAGGAGAAGGTCAACGTGTGTGAGGGATTGGCAGCCTGTATTGAGGAGTGACGCGACCCCTCGAAAATTACGCACAGTCTGGAGCAGCTCGGGAGCCAACGAGTCTATCAGTTGGTGGGAGGCTATGAAGATGCCAACGATAGTAATCGGTTGCGGCATGACCCGATTTACAAACTTGCCTGTGCACGCTTGCCACTGCCGCAGCAAGATTTGCTTGCCAGTCAACCAACGATGACGCGCCGAGAGAACCATGTGAGCAAAGTAGACATCTCGAAGATGCGGAGTCGGATGGTGGAGTAATTCATCGCCCGTTACTCAACTGCCCCCACCGAGATCGTGCTCGACATTGATGGCTGGGATGGCCCCACTCATGGGAAGCAGCAGTTGAGTTGCTTTCATGGGTACTATGGACAGCATATGTACTTTCCGGTCTTGATCAATGAGGCTGAAAGTGGCTACCCGGTGGTGTTGCAGTGACGTGCCGGCAACTCTCATCCCGGCAAAGGCGTCGCCGGGACTTGCGGTGGGTGTTTTGGCGCTTAAAACGAGCGTTTCCAGGCGTTCGTCTCGTCTTACGGGCAGATGCAGGTTTTGCCTTACCGGAGATTTTGCAGGTGTGTAAGCGTTCTGGGGTGAACTATGCCATTGGGTTTGCCCGCAACGCAGTCACGGAACGCAAGATCGCAGACTTACTCGAACGTGCTCGCTTGCAGTTTATCCGGACTCAACAGAAGGCTCGCTTGTTTAATGATGTCTACGATGCGGCTGCGAGTTGGGAAGCTCCCC
>JAIUYC010001066.1 GCA_020216575.1 Coleofasciculus sp. S288
GCAAACAACAACAAGGCTGCAACAAATCCCAGAAGCAAGGAAAATCTACCGCTCAATCCCGGGAAGAGACCTGCCAGGTAACCCCCAAAGTTAAAGGTTACCAAGCCCAAGACTAAAAACCAGGATGGATTCACATAAAAGGGAATCCCAAATAAATTACCAACACGAATACTACCGTTCATACAATTCCCTCAAATTTTCTTATTTACAAATTTTTTGTATTGTCTCTTCCCTCTGTCACTAGAGTAACGAAATGTAAAAGATAGTTTCATCTATCGGCTGTCGTAAGAACCGTCCGCTGCGGTTCGGATCTGCGACTCACCTGATGTGTAGCATCTCGTTGGGGATCGGCATAATAAAATAAGCAGTGCTCGTCACGCATCGAGCAGCCTCATAGTTTTGGAGCAGCAAGCCTTCCCTCTATTCATAATTAACTAGATTATGTCTGTTTTTGAAACCCAAATTCCCCGCTCTTACCAGCAAGAAGATATTCAGCAAATCCTCAATCTGGCGATCGCACGTCAGGCAGACAGTGAAGAATATTCCCGCGAACAGCTTGTTGAAATCGCGGCTGAATTAGGTATTTCCACCGATATCCTCCTGGCAGCAGAACAGGAATGGTTAGTCCGGCAACAAGAACGGCAAAAACATTACGAATTCGATTGCTATCGACGAGAGCAATTAAAAAGGCGGTTTGGTAGATATTTAATCATCAACAGTTTTCTAGTGGGTCTAAACCTGCTGAATAACGGACATCCTTCTTGGTCTTTATATGTCTTATTGTTCTGGGGTCTATTTCTAGGTCTCAGTGCTTGGAATACTTACCAATTACAGGGCGAAGAGTATGAACGAGCGTTCCAAAAATGGTATCGCAGGTATCAAATCAAAACTTTTGCGCAAACACTCTTGATACGCCTCAACGATTGGCTTACGGCTTCCGGTAGAGTAGGCGATCGCAGATTGAGGTAGGACAGGATTGATAGGTAAGTTGGTGTGCATCGGGAGCATGTTACGAATGGGCAGCCTTCACCCTAAATCCCTCTCCCAGGCTTGGGAGAGGGATTTTAAAGACTTACTCCCCTCTCCAAGGACGCCCTTGAGAAGGGGCTTGGTCAATCGGCAGAAAAAAACCGGTAGTTGCAAGATGTGCAGAACCACCGGTATTGTCAAGCTTGGAGGAAATCCTAGAGACATCGGTCAAAAACTTGAACCATTTTCCTCGTAAGGCACGATACATTAGCTCCTCAGAAGGCTCCCAATCCTCTGCGAGATCTAGCATCAACGAGGCAAAATGGAATGAGGTAACACTTGACAAGCTCTAGTAAACCTACGTTACTTTCTCATACAAGGTGTCTTTGAGCAATTCCTGAAAATTTGCCAAAAAATTTCTACGCTTGCGGTGATGATGAACTGAACTCTCCTACACCTCTTTCGGTGAAGGGTCTTCCAGGGTTAGCTTTCGGATATCTTCCTGAACTACTTTGTAACTTTCCATTTGCCCTTGTTTTAAGAAAAGTTTCGCGGCGTTCTGATAATCTGTAAGTGCTCCTTTCTTATCGTTGAGAGCCGCTTGCACACGACCTCGGTTAGCATAAGCGCCAGCGAAGTCCGGTTTGATGCTCAGTGCATCACTGCAATCGGCGATCGCTTCCTGGTATTTTCCTACACGATAGTAAGCAACACAGCGATGATTGAAAACGTTAACTGCATCGGGTTGGAGAAACAGAGCCTGAGTGTAATCCTCAATCGCCTCCTTATACTCTCCCAACTGCGTGCGAACGTACCCACGCCGGACATAGTCGCTGGCAGTGTTTGAACCGTAAATAATGGCTTGGGTACAATTTTCCAGCGCCTTTTGATAGGCTTTCACCTCCATCTGTTGCACACACCGGGAGGAAAAGTCCTCTCTCATATTGCTACAACCTAGGAATAGTTGGCTGAGTGCTATCACGATTCCCCACATCAAGCGCTGTCTTGACCGAGCAAAAATTACCCCAATACAATGCTGAAGATTACCTTTGGGGAAGATGTCGTGATACAGCGATTGCGATCGCACTGTCAAACGTCCTCCTATTTTCCTCTCCGACCCAAAATGGAAGCACGCAATGCGTTGCTAATTCAAGAACCAAGGATGTCATTTGGTCTAAAGTCACCTCTCCATGCAGCATTAGTACCAGGGTGGCATTTAATTCACATGCTTGATTCTTCGCTTCAGGCAGAATTGACAGCGATTCACTCCAATGAATGGGGAAAAATAAATGACGCGGTCTATCGTCCCCCATATCGATTACCGTTGGCTCATGAATCTGGCAAGTACCGTCAGGTGTCTCATACCAAGGGAAGTTATGAGATGGATCTAAGTTAGTAGATGTATTCATTTCTTATCGGTGTTTTTATTAACAAGCAAACCTGATTTAAGGCACTTTGCAGGATGATTGATTCGGCTACTAACTTAAAGCGGAACACTTGACTCGATGGTTCATCTGGGTCAAGCAATGAAAAATGAATTATAAACAATGAACCTACTGTACC
>JAIUYC010001067.1 GCA_020216575.1 Coleofasciculus sp. S288
CGGTGTAGCCGCATGATGTAAAACCGAGGAGTTCCGTTTCGGAGGTTTAACTGAGCATCATCGGCATCATAAAGTTTGCCGTCTTGGCTGGCAAAAATCACCTGACCATAACGCCGAAAGTTTTCTGGCGTCACCCATTCTGCTTGTAATTGTTGAGCTGTCTTTGCTGCACTCATATTGACCCCTTACTGCTGAATATCTTGCAAAAATTTCTTGAATATTATTGGGTTTTATTGCTGTCAGATTTCCAAATCGGAAATGAATCAGTAGTGAGGCTTCTGCAATCTAAAATCCAGCCCCCCAAGGAGGGGAGCCAAAATCCAAAATGGTATTAAGAGGAGGGTTTATTTGCGCTCAAAGGATTTAATTAGAGGATTGGAAGCATTGAGCAACTGGTTAAGCGCTTGGGATGCCTCCGCTTGGTTGCGAACGTGAGCGTCAATAAATAGACCAATAGCTTCAGCCATCAAAGTACGAAATTCTTCTTCTGGCTGGGTAGCTGGAAAGTCTAGAAATGGACGGCCTGTGGTTGGGTCTTGTGGGTTAGCGATGGAAAAGTGATTGGCTCCCTCTAGGAATACCAGATAAGTGTCATCTCGTCCTCCAGAAACGGCTTCCTTGAAAGTGCGTGTCATTGAGGTGGTTGCATCTCCTGGAGAGATACCATAGCGATGGCTACTGTTAGCAATGACTCCATCACAAGTACCCCCCATCAGCAGTAATGGTAGCGAGTCGGGTAGGGGCAAGATGGTCTTCGGTTCAAACCCCAACATCTCGGGCGCAGCCGTATGAGCTCCGTAGGCAAAAGCCGCTGTCACTTGAGGAAAAAAGCGTGGGTCAGCGTTTTCAATTGCCACTCTACCACCAGCCGAATGCCCGCCCAAAACAATCTTTTGCAGGTCAAGCAAACCAGCCAACACTCCCTGCGCCTGTAAGCGCTCTAGTTCAGCTAGCAGCGCTGGCAACGCCGAAGCGCTAGGTCCAGTTCCATAGGTTGCGGGAGTCCACCTCGCTGTATCAACACCAGGGGTAATACCAACGATTCCTGGCAGGTTTTCTGCAACCCAGGCAAACGTAACCACTACCAGTCCACGGTCAACTAGCTTAACCGCTAGCCATTGGTACATTTCCGGACTACAGTTAACGCCATTGAAGAAAATCACCACAGGAAAAGGAGCTTGTTCTGGGTCAGCCGGTACAATACCCAGGTTGTTTTCGGCTTCACTCCCGGACATCTTCGCTGGATACAGGACTCTCAGGTGAATTGTATCGTAAGGAGCTTGAGCGCTCTCGACTTTAGCAGCTCGAAAAAAAGTGCGAACGGTCATATCAAGATAGCTCGAATCTCTGCTACCGGCCTATTTTCTCGCAATAGCTACTCGTTTGCACCTTCCGTACCTCGGATAATTGACTTTCGCACCCAATCCCGAACGCTCTCCAAGTGGATAATTGCCTGCTCTCGTTCGCGGTTATCCGGGCAACTTTCGAGAATGGTGTCTAACAGCCGTCCCCACAGAAATTCAACTGTTCCAATTTCCCGTAGTTCATCTTGATTGGGACTATCCCATCCAAAAAGGCGATCGCGGAGTACCTTAGATTTAGGAGATAGATTGTCTTTGTTCAAACTAACCTCTCGTTAATCGTTCTGCTTTTAGCTTAATTGCCGAGAAGCCCCCTGCCAAACTTTATTTTGCGCTGGAGGAAATCAGTCGCGACTCTCTTTTATCACGGGAACTTCGGCACTGCGCTGCATGACGTTGGCACCGCTACGCAAGGCATCGAAGAAGAGAGAGGTGAGAACAACACCAAGAATGCTGCCACGACTCAAAAATGCGATCGCAATTAGCAGGAATAGAATTGGTAGCAAAACAGGCTGAAGTTGTTATGCCGAGAGCATCAGTTAGATGGATTGTTGGGGTGTGGTGGACTGTGGCAACCGTTGTCAGTCTGACGGCGGCAATGGCTGTGAATCCAGTCTGGGGCCAAGTTGTTGGTCCAGCTACATTAGGCATAACTCAGTGGCTTGTCCTGAGACAGCACATTCCCAAAGCAGGCTGGTGGATACTGGCAACGACTCTAGGTGGAGTTGTCGCTTTATACCTGGGGAGTGCGGTAAGCTTCTTTACGACAAGCATTTTATGGATAGGATCGGGAGTAGTAGGCGGAGCGGTAGGGGGCGCTATTCTAGGGTTAGCTCAGTGGCTCGTACTCCGAAGGCACGTTTCCCAAGCAGGCTGGTGGATAGCAGCGAGTGCTGTCGCCCTAGCGGTGGGTGCAGGTTGGCTAGTGTACTTGGGAATAGAATCAGCGTTTACCTTCGATGCTTCCATGGACTTAATACAAATAATCCGTTGGAGCGGAATGGGAGCGCTAAGTGGGGCAATAGGTGGAGCGATTAAAGGGGGAGCTTTAGTCTGGCTATTACGGCAACCCAAACAAAGAGACTTATAGTATTTTCAATAGCTGAAATGACCACGTATCAGTAATAAACCTTCTGCCTTTTGCTATACAACCTCGGCCCTGTGGAGTAGA
>JAIUYC010001068.1 GCA_020216575.1 Coleofasciculus sp. S288
GTATCTTCCGGATCAATGGCGACAGAGATATCCAAACCAGTCCGTATATAAACAGGTTGATCTCTCAGCGTCAGTGGTGTCTCATAGGGGAGTTGGAACGAAAAAGGAATAACTCTCTCCTCTTTGGATTGCAAGCGCAAGCGTTCTGAGAGGCAATATTTCACCAACACGCACTCCTCAGTTACGGTGCTATCGTCCACTTCTCGCTTGTATTGGGTCGCAACATACAGATAAATGTCGTCAATATCTTGGGAGACATCTCCACCAATGAGGTACACTTCACCGTTAACTATCTCTCCAGGAACGAGGGAATCCTCGTACAGGCGAGTGTCTACCTGTGCTGCACCAACGCCAACACGAGCTAAAAGCTTCTTGAACAGAGACATAGTCGGATTTCTCGCTTTGCAATACCTATCTTAATCCAGGGGAAAAAGGATGGAGTCCGTAAGGTTTGTTGAGACCAAGCCTATAAGAGGGCAGGTGGTAGGGGGTAGGAAGCTTCTGTGTGAGAGGCTGTGGCAGCACAAATAATAAACCCAGACTATCTTAGTCTGGGTCTGATTTTTATATACTGACAGCAGTTTTTAAAAGGGTTCTTGTAAAGCCTCTGCTGGCAGTGGTTTTGAAATAAAGCTTTGATACTTCTCAAGATAGCTAGAGATTGTGAATAACTTGTGAATACCGACCCTCTTTACAATGACTTAAGAAATCATTGAGGCTGACCTAGTACCGCTTCCTTGGAAGTCACGCATTCAAAAGTCAAAAGTCCTTGAGTGTAAGGGTTTCAATCGTCTGTTAGCTGGTGGATTATTTCTGTCAGCCTGCACTAGAGCGATCGCTTCTGGGGCAGAAGGGAATCGCATCGGGATCGTACTGAAAGCGTCACGTTCACCCGATGCATCGACATGGAACCTCACTCAGTTAGCGATCGCATTTTGTTTGGGATGAGGCCTTACCGACGACTCACTCGGAAGCGATATGCTTCTGCCATTGGCTTTGTGATTCCCTAGACTAAGCCTTCAGTTACCGGATGGAAGTAAAACGCTAGTCCTAAGACGAGGTAAGCAGCGAGGAGCAAAATACCTTCTAGCCAGTTCGACTTTCCATCAGAACTAATGGAATTTGCAATTAACACCGACACTGCCACCGCCACTAGTTCAAATGGATTAAAGTCTAAATCCATAGGCTGACCCATGAGCCACCCAGCAAGCACTAGCACGGGTGCGACAAACAAGGCAATTTGCATGCTAGATCCCACTGCCACCGTCAGAGAAAGATCCATCTTGTTTTTCATCGCCACTGTAACTGCGGTTGCGTGTTCAGCGGCATTACCAATCACGGGTAGGAGGATGACGCCAGTAAACAGTGCTGATATTCCTAGCGCTGAGGTGGCTTCTTCTAGGGTTTCAACCAGCAGTTCTGACTCATATGCCACCAAAAGAGTGATAACCAGCAACACGCCAACCCACAGCCACAGATTAGGTTTGTGTTCGGAATTCTCTTCTACCAAGTTCGACTCTGCAAGGTTATTTAACTCCTTTTCCACTACGCCAACTTCAAAGAGATAGCTGTGGGTTTTCATGGAAAACAGCAATGTGAGTCCGTAGACTGCGATCAGCACTACAGCAACGGCAACGGAAAGTCGCTGCAAGATTACTTCGTCTATGCCAGCTGTAGTAGCATCCATGGCGGTTGGCAGCAGGATTGCAATCACTGCTAAGTTCATTGAGGAGGCATTCACTCGTGCCACAATCGGCTGGAATTCCTGCTCTTTGTAGCGCAAGCCCCCCAGCAGCATGGCAAAGCCCATCACCAACAGTAAGTTGCCGATGATTGAACCCGTGATTGTAGCTTTGACGACATTAACCAGTCCCGCATTCAGGGCAATCAGGGCGATAATGAGTTCAGTGGCATTGCCGAATGTCGCATTGAGCAATCCCCCTAAGGTAGGGCCGGCAACCACGGCGATTTCTTCAGTAGCAGTACCCATCCACGCTGCCAGGGGAATAATCGCAATAGCAGAGGTGATAAAGACAACTGACGATCCCCATTCCAAAAAGTGAGCTGCGATCGAAATGGGAACAAACAGCAGCAAGCTGGACAAAATCGTATTTTTGTTGAGCATCTAGGTTTTCTGTACTTCAGAACCAGTTCTTGAGTTCTCTAGGATACTTGCTTCTTACCTCAGAGTTAACAAATTTAGGGTTTAGGTATTTTGCCAAACTGTCAAAGTTTCCGGATGGAATGGGGGATCGGAGAAAAAGGAAAAATCTCCTCTCAACATCCCAGTCCCTAACCTACCGCTAAAGGTATAAGTTCTCAGGCTACCAACTGAAGCTGGACAGTATGTTTATTGCTCATTGCTTGATCCCCATGAACTATGAACTACTGAGTCAAGTGTCCCCTTTGAGTTAGTAGCCGTTCTCAGAATATGTCCCTTGACGGATGCAACCACGATGGAGAACTCTTAAGGTATGATTAACTTCTGTAAAGCGATCCACTAAATCGGGTAAAGA
>JAIUYC010001069.1 GCA_020216575.1 Coleofasciculus sp. S288
TCTTCCTTCCTCGCGTTTTCCTAAATTCAATGGGTAGAAAACCTCGTTATCAATCGGGTATTTGTGGCAGGCAACACGCTCAGCAATCGTTGAATAACGTTGCTGGTAAAATTTAGCTGATTCAGTTTGGAACGCAACAATCTCAGTGAATTGTTTGATGAGCGAGCTTTCGAGAGCAAAGTATCCTACCGGAAAACGCTGCCAAAGAATGGCATTCTTGCAAGTTGCAGCATTCATTTGTTTCTGAATGTCATTGTGGACAAACAGTGTTTTATCTCCTGACCAATTGAGCGCTGCTAGGCTCGGTTCAAGCCGATGAAAGTGCATGAAATCGGAGGCAAGGCAACGACCGAACAGAGCTGCCGTGTACTTAACTGTGGTGGGGAGCAAGCGCCTAACGTTGTCATCTTGCAGAGCCAACAGGGACATGAACTGAATAGCTCGACCCGCTAGTTCGGCATCTTGCCATATACCTATAGGCGATCGCGGTTTTCCTGTTCCTACCAAGCGCACTTCAAACTCATCAGGAGCATATTTGATAAAGGAGCGGATGAGTGTCTGAATACCACCGATACTGCTATACCAGGGATTAAACTGGTAAAAAATGGTCAAAACTGGCTTGCGCATAACTAGAAGCTGAGGCAGAAAATACTTAATTGTGAAATCAACCTAAGGGTTTGCGGCACTCAGTGCAAGGAGTAAAGAATTGTTGCCTTTACTGACAGAAGGGAACTTTAAGGATGCACACTCCGTCAAGACATCTGAGGCGAAACAGTTTTCAAAATTCACAACGAAAAATCCAATGGCGTTAAGCATCCTTGTTATTGACTACATCAAGTCAAATGTCTAGTTTGACTAATAGGAATTTGGACTTAGCCGTGACGGTGCTGATGCCACTGCCAAGCATGGGAGAGAATATCCTCAAGGTGTGGATATTGAGGAATCCAACCGAGGACTTTATTGGCTTTTTCGCTACCACCCACCAAGCAGGGGGGATCGCCAGGGCGTCGCTCAAACTCAACGACTTTAATAGGCTTTCCCGTTACTTTTATTGCTGTTTCAATCACTTCTCTCACAGAAAAACCGTTTCCATTACCTAGATTGAAAACTTCTGAATTACCGCCTTTTAGTAGGTAGTTTAATCCCAGAACATGGGCTTCTGCCAAGTCGGTTACGTGGATATAGTCTCGAAGACAAGTTCCATCAGGTGTTGGGTAATCTGTCCCTAAAATCGAAATGGATTCTCGCTTACCTAATGCTGTTAGCAATGTCAAAGGAATTAAGTGTGGTTCTGGGATGTGATCTTCACCCAGCAATCCAGTTGGCTCAGCACCAGCAGCATTAAAATAACGAAAACAAACCGATTTGAAATTATAAGCCTTATCGAAATCGGTTAGAATTCGTTCCACCATCAACTTGCTAACCCCATAGGGATTAATTGGATTTTGGAGATGGTTTTCAGTGACGGGTACAGTGTTGACAACGCCATAGGTGGCACAAGTTGAGGAAAATACAAGTTTTGTGACGGACGCAGCGAGCATGGCTTCAAAAAGTGTCAGGCTGCCTGTGACGTTGTTGTGGTAGTATTTGGCTGGGTTCTCGACTGACTCACCAACATAGGCATAAGCCGCAAAGTGCATAACTGCTGCAATATCGTGGGTTTTGAAAAGACGATCAAGTAGAGCGCGGTCAGTGATATCGCCAATAACTAGCTCTACCTGTAAAACCTTTTCGACAAGGTCTTTATGCCCATAAACTAAATTGTCTAAAACGATGACATCATAATTGGCACGTTTTAGAGCGAGTACGGCATGGGAACCAATGTATCCTGCTCCCCCTGTCACCAAAATAGTTGGCTTGGAATTCGGCACTTTTGCTACCTCACTTTGTTCTCTTTTTGAAGGCGGTTTTTGGTGTTTTAAATAGCAGGACGGTTTTTTGCAGATTTGAAGACACTCATCAGGATTGTGTGATGAGCTTCAATCAAGTCTCTGCAAAGCCTCTATTGAGCTAATATGCAAATCCGGCTCGCTGGTCTTGCCGAAATTCGGCTGTTGAGCTTCTGTTTACTACAATTTGCTATGGATATCTTCCTGGTTTGACATTTAGCATGTAAAACCAGGACTGTCGAGTTTGAATGGAACAGGGAAGAAGCCTAAAGCAATAACGGTAACTCCTCGGTTAATAATTCCTTCATGATTAAGTAATTATTTGATAGCCGGAGTATGATCGTAAGTCTTTTAGCTAGTTTCCGAGTCAGTGTTTTAAGCCTAGAAACTTGTTTTATCAATCTGGATAGGTACTCAACCCATGTGTAAGTAGAAAGCTATTCGTTTGCACCCTATATGCGGCGGTTGCACCCTCTGAGTGTAAAAGTCCTATCCTTATGAGAGTTAATTTTGATTGAACTTTACTTAGTTTAGGCGATTATCAGCTAATGTCAAGATGAAGTTCCTTAAAGTTCCGTGCCATTAATGTGAAAAAGAAATGAATTTTTTTTATTTTTT
>JAIUYC010000026.1 GCA_020216575.1 Coleofasciculus sp. S288
GCAGCAATTTCTAACCCAAAAGCAGTTGGCGGATGCGCTTGGCGTGACCTTTTCTGATGCCGGAGAAAGGTCAGGTCAAAAGACTATCAAAGCTATAGCGTTCGTTTGATGTAGTGCGCTCGCTCATCACCATAGGTTGAGTTGACGCTTGTTAACCCAAATCTACTCCTGTCCAACATTGACGCCAAATATAGCGATCGCACTCAGCAGCTAACGGCACACTTGAGCGATGCCAAGCAACTTCGAACTCAACATTAAGGATTTTCGTCCGTTCGCTCCAACGAAGTGCTAGGCTGAATTTTGGGAGCAAGAGCTTGATTTTCTTGCATAACTCTAATCAGAAATCGTAGAGCCTCATTGACTGCCTCAGCATTAGGAAACATCTCTGCAACATCAGGCTCTAAGCGTACAGTTGTCCCACCAAAACTCTTCCGTCCAGAGCCTAACTTTCTGACTCGTAGACTCTTTAAGTCATATTCTGAGCGCAAATCATCTTCCATTTCTAGCTTAACCCTCTTCATAGGCTTCTCGTTCGGCTCGTGTTACTTCTCTTGCACTAATCAGGCGAATCACATCTCCTCTTTCTGTATAGGACTTTTGCCATTGAGACTTTAGATGAGCTGCTAATTGCGTTGAGTCGATTCTCAAATCAGTTTTTGTAGGAAGAGAAACAATGTAATTCATCAATCATCCTGGCTTTTGTGGCGAGGATAGCGATCGCTCAATTTATCAATTGCGCCAGATCCAAATTGATAGGCATCAGCAAGGCACTCAGAAAAGATAGCATTCAAATCAAATCCAGGGAAAAACTGACTCTGCTCAACGAGAATGTAGCGCTCATCCTGGAACTGGTAGATTTCAATCTTCTGTCGGCGGACGATCCAAAGTTCGCTGACTCGATAGGGCAGATAATCATTAACGCTGGTGAACGAGGTAACATCACACTCGATCGCCAAGTCTGGTGGAGGGTCAGTACTCCAATCAATCCGACGTTTTCCCACCACAGGTAACTCACCGATATAGAAAAAATGGTCAGGGATGACACCGCTATGCTCAGGCAAATCCATCGTGGTTTCGTGGTAAGAGTCGAACCTCAGTCCCCGATGGCGTAGCAACACCTTTACCATGTCCACGATAATGTCGAGTTGCTTGCCATGTTCGGGTAAAGGAACCATAAGCAACAGTTCTCCATTGCGGTACTTTACACGAGGGGAAGTGCGATCGCCTAAATGTTCTAGCAAACTTTGATAATCCTGCCAGGTTCCAGGGACTCTCACCACTGCCCCTGCTGGCAACTCAATGGCATCGGGTTTGACGATCACGTTAATCATCGGCAGCCTTCTTGATCAGCTAAGAACTATTATCGTCTGGAATAGAGGTTAGGTTTTCTTTCTCAACCCAACCTACTGGTGAGCGATCGCACTGCACCACTCACTCACTATCCATCTTGCATCTTCTCAGAAACTCCCAGTGGAGCGATCGCATCTTGACGATTCCCTATCAAAGGCAATGACTATCGCCTGATTGTCGGTATCGACTACGAAGACCAAACAGTTTACTACAAATACTTTCTAACTCATGCCGAATACGACAAAGGCAAGTGGAAAAATGACCCTTACTTTTGATCAAGCAGCTTATCGCAATCTACTCGCTGAAGTCGCTCCCAAAGTGATTGAGACAGAGGAGGAGTACGATCGCGCCCTGGCAGTGGCAGAGCGGCTAACTTTTAAGAAAAACCGTACTCCAGAGGAGCGGGCTTTACACAAATTGCTAGTGACGCTGATTGAAGCGTATGAGGCACAGAACTATCCGATGGATCAAGCTGCACCTCATGAAATCCTCCAACACATCCTGGAATCCAGTGGCACTCGTCAAGCTGATTTGGTGGGTGTTATTGGCTCGAGTGGCGTAGTCTCCGAGGTTGTGAATGGCAAGCGATCAATTAGTAAGGCACAAGCCAAGGCGCTTGGCGATTACTTTAAGGTGTCGCCAACGTTGTTTATCTGAAACATCACGATACTGAGTATTCATTAAATCAGTGAACAGTGAACAGTGACCAGTTATCAGGTTTCACACGGGGATGCGAGACCCCGAGTGAAACCGCTCGGCTGAGCGCGGTTCGGCTGAACTTCGACAAGACTTCGGCGTGAGCGCGGTTCCTGAGCTTGCCGAAGGGCAGTCGAACGCTCAGTTGCCGCGCTCACCGTCGAAGCCTCGCGCCGAAGCCTACCATGCTTCGACTCACTTCGGCAGGCTCAGTGTCCAGCTCAGCAGCCATCTTTAGATGGGAGCTTTACTACTCAGGGATTAACTGATAACTGATAACTGATAACTGATCACCGTAGGTTGGCTTGACGCAAGGAAATCCACTATCCACACTCGTCCAACTCCCCCATACAGACTAGCGACTGATACCTTAGAGGTTAGAACTAGCTCGCTTTAGTTTGGCTTTATGGCTCGTATTAATCTACTGGATACTCGTACTACGAGTTTCGGCGACCTAATCGGCAATGGCAAGATCTATCGAGTGCCACCCTTTCAGCGTGATTACTCCTGGGATGAAGAGAATTGGGAAGACCTTTGGCAGGATATTCTGACGCTCCATACAACGCCTGATGCTAGTCACTACATGGGAGCAATCGTTCTGCAAAACTCTGCTACTTCTGACAAAGAGTTTACAATCATCGATGGTCAACAACGACTAGCCACTCTCAGTATCATCGCCATTGCTGTTATTGAGAAAATCCAAAAGCTTGTAGAGCGAGAAGAGGAAGCTGAAGCCAACAAAGAGAGGCAAGAAATCCTAAAACGTACCTATCTCAGTGACAGAGATCCACGTTCTCTTCGCTATTCCAGCAAATTGCTTTTGAACGAAAATAATAACGACTTCTATCAAAGCAACTTAATTAATCTGAGAAGACCGCGCAATCTCCGTTCTCTCTCAAAATCCAATCAACTTCTCTGGCAAGCTTTTGAATACTTCTCTAATCGACTAGAAGAACTTAAAGAGGTTGTTTGTGATGGAGAGAAACTAGCTACATTCCTAACAGATGTCGTTGCTCAAAAGTTACTGTTTATTCAAATCAATGTTGAAGATGAACTAAATGCATACACCGTTTTTGAAACCTTAAATGCTCGTGGTATTGAACTCAGTTCAACTGATTTATTAAAAAACTACTTGTTTTCTCTGTTCCGGGGTCCGGATGATTTGCAAGAAGCACAGCGGCAATGGAGGAGAATTATCAATACAGTTCAGATGGAGAAGTTCCCCGAATTTCTCCGTTACTATCTTAGTCTCCGGCAGCCGCGAGTCAGACGAGAGCGGTTATTCAAGCTTGTTCGAGAGTCTGTAAAAAATGCGCAACAAGCATTTGATTTGCTTGATCAGCTAGAAAATTACAGTAGTCTCTTTATAGCCCTTGGCAACTCTAATGATGAGTTCTGGCGTGATACTCCAGAAAATCGGCAATATATTCGTGAACTCGAATTATTTAAAGTCAAACAAGCTTATCCAACTCTTTTCGCTGCCTATCAGAATTTTTCCAGAGATAATTTTACTCGGTTATTGAAACTCGTTACTGTGATTTCTTTTCGCTACGCCGTTGTCAGTAGTCTAAATCCTAATGAATTAGAGACACTTTACAATAAGGTAGCCATTGCAATTACAAATAGAGAAATAACTAATCCACGGCAGGTTTTCGAGGCTCTACGTCCAGTTTATGTATCGGACGAGAAGTTTTTACAGGACTTTTCCTTACTCTCGATTTCTACGAAGGGGCAAACGAAAAAACTAGTGCGGTATATCCTTTGCAAGTTGGAAGCAGATGCTTTCAATATAGAGGTCAACGAAGATAGTTTTTCTATTGAACATATCTTGCCTGAATCACCAAGCGATGATTGGCGGCAAAATTTCACTGATGCCCAGATAGAGGAGATGGTTTATCGCCTTGGCAACCTGACACCTTTGGAACCTCATTTTAATCGTGAAGTGGGAAACGAGCCTTATCCGATTAAGCAAGAAAAATATCAGCAGAGTGTTTATACACTAACGCAGGGAATTGTGGTTGAAGAGTGGACACCGAATACACTTGCCACACGTCAGAGACATTTAGCACAGCGTGCCGTTCATATTTGGAGGTCTGGCTTTCCCCTGTAAGTAGAAACTGACGCTGAACATTAACGAGGTGTATGCTAAGCTTTCTTCGATTCAAATCCTCTAATATCTACTAAGTAGGTAGCCACAAATAAACGAAGGTATGTCAACAGATGTTAAGAGAGTAAAACCCTCTTCCATTCTGCCTTCTGCCCTTTGCCCTCTGCCTTGCATTAACGACAAATATTAATGCACACCTACTTATCCGGCAGAAGCGCCGATCGCCAATTCAGAATAAAGATAGGACACGCTCAACTTTAACGATGCAACTGAATGCAGCAATTTTCTGTTCATTCCTATCGCTTTAGCTGGTTTGACTGGTTTTGTCTCTGGTATCCTCCAGGCTGGTTGATTTTATTCAATCGCCACTGGCAACATTATCACCCAGACCCCGATGGCTGGAATTGGCTGGAATATGGATTGTTTCTGATTCCAGGGGGATTTTATCTGGCGTTGCTAATTCGCTGGTTGCGTTTGGGTTGCCGTTTCCCTCAGCGCAATCCGGAGATTCAGTTTAATCCAAACTATCAGCAAGCTTTCCGTGATGAAGTCCTTGCGCCGATTGTCAAACAGTACTTTCGTGCCGAACTGCACCACCTGGACAATCTGCCCCAGACAGAACCGTTAATCGTGGCGATGAATCATGCAGGAATGTGCTTTCCTTGGGACTTCTTGGGGTTAGGGTATCTCTTGGGGAAGGAACGAGGATGGGCTGTACAACCGCTTGCCGATGTTTCCTTATTTGATCATCCTTGGGTTGTGTGGTGGTTACCGCCTGGATGGTCACAGGTTTTGGGAGGAGTTCGTGCTGAAGCAGATGAGTTTGAAGCCGCCGTTGCCCATAAAACTGTTCTGCTGTATCCCCCAGAAGGGTTGCGCGGCCCTAGTAAAGGCTGGTCAAACCGCTATCAGCTACAAACGTTTCATCCTAGCTTTATGCGCTTGAGCGATCGCTACCGTATTCCAATTTTACCCGTCGTCTGCATCGGCAATGAGTTCTTGCATCCTTGGGCGTTCCATCTCAAAAAATTGGCAAGATGGCTCTACATGCCGTTTTTGCCCGTGTCCCCGTTGATGATTGTGTTCATCCTCTTCCCGTCCATGGGGGTTTGGGCGATGAGAACCCGCTTGAATTATTACATCCAACCGCTCTATCAACCTTGCACAGAAGACGAGCTAGAAGTTAAGCAAGAGCAACAGCAAAATACGAGTTCAGGTGAAGTGAGACAGGCGTACCGAGAGGCACAACGCTTGCGAGAAAAGCTACAACATCAGCTCAACCAATTGCTAAGCCTTCAACATCTAACGAGGGGCGATTAGTGACCAGTTGTGGCTTAAAAGTCCTGTACTCTTGTCCACAGAGCCAACCCACCTCCCCGACCCCTAGCAGCAATGCATTGGTCTTGCACCAAGAAGTAGGTGAAAAATGCTTGTTCTTTCACGCTTTGCTCGTAAAATCGGGCTTCTCGGTCTTGACCCCCTCGAATGTAACCCTCGTAAAACGTTAGTCCAAACAATGACACTTTCATCTGGGTGAAGTCAAACGCTAGCATATTTGTCTTCGACCAGAACTGTGTCGGACCGGTGAGCACGAGTTGCAGAGGTCCGAGTTCAACGGAATTGTGAACGTTTCCTCGCTCTTGACTGAGTTGCGATCGCGAATAGGACAAATGAATCTTGACCCACTTCGGCACAAACCGTCCAGACCCTAGAATAATACCTGCCCTCTGGCGCGATCGCTTTGTCCCCGTAATAAATCCCAATCGCCAAGTGCCTAGCAACTGTGAATAGGTATGGCGCACTTTACTCTGTTTCGCCGTCTTCTCTGCCTGAAGCAATGCCTCAATCACAGCTTGAGGTGCAGGTGGTGTTGCCGATGGGAGTGTTAAAAACTCAATCGCTTGATCCAGTGCTGGGTTTATTAAGGGAGCCGTCTGAAGTTGGTTACTGCTTGTCTTATCGTCGTCCATTGGACAATCTCACTCACCCCTTAAAGTTCAACCTTAGCTGTGTCCAGTATAAGAGACTAGTTGAGGTCGGCAGAAATAACTAACCCGCTAAAATCTCCCTTGTCCTCCTTGTCCCCCTTGTCCCGATGAGGTGGTCAGTTACTTTTGCCGCGATGCACTAGGGGCTGGCTCAAACGGATAAGAATGCTAGCCTACTAGACATAGTTGTAGTCATTTCACGCATGAACTCAGAAACTACTCACCCCTTTGAAGTCAGGTTGCCTCTACCGGTAAAAACCTACGACATCGATTTTGCAGGCATTGTCAGCAACATTGTTTATATTCGCTGGTTAGAGGACTTGCGTTGCGAGATTCTGGCGAATTACTTACCCATCGAGCAACAACTGGAGCGTGATTTTGCGCCTGTGATTTTGCAAACTCAAATTGAATACAAAAAACCGATCAAGATTTCGGAGAAACCTTGGGGTCGGATGTGGATTAGCAAGATGAAAACGCTCAAGTGGGTTGTGACAGCAGAAATATCCGTAGATGGGTCGATTGCGGCCACGGCCGAACAGACTGGGTGCTTCGTAAACTTGGTCAATGGTCGTCCGATTCCCATTCCGCATGAGCTTGCTGAAATCTATTTTGAGTATCAGCAAAGCTCTCAGGTTGTTTTTTTGCTGAATTAGCAATGGAGTGCTAGTTCAGTAATCGCGATCGCTGTTTGGCACGACCGATGCGTTTAATCTAGATGAGTAGCCGTGTGGCAGTACGTTTAACCTGTCAAGGAAAGGCGATGCTGTTTCGCCGCCGCTACGCTAACGCACTTCACCTAGTTGGTTCAACCAACTCGATGATTGTGTCTGGTTTTCAAGCTTGAGTTGTCTGAGATAGTGCAGTTTCACACATCTGACTAAGATGTATAGTTAACTGAGCTGAGAAAGTTTAAAGTTTGAGTAAAGATTCATGCTGAACTGTATAGCTCATTCTCATTCTGATTTAACCTTTTATAAAGGTTTAATAGGTTTTCATCAACCCTGAAGTAACGGCACTAGGTATTTCACTCAGTGCATCTGTCACCAATATTTTTCCAGGACAGCTTTAAACTAACGAGTCTCATTCAAACAAATAGTACAGATAACTCTCCCGCAGCGGTTTCAAGTCCTTGTTAGCTTCACTTCATTAATCAGCTATGCTGTTTAATTCCTACGAATTCATCTTCATCTTCCTCCCAATTACACTAATTGGATTTTTTGGTTTGGTGAAGTTCCGTTTAAAAACAGCAGCTTTAGTTTGGCTAACCCTATCCTCAATGGCGTTTTATGCTTACTGGAGCATCGCTTATTTACCCCTAATGCTAATCTCTGTGGCGGGTAACTATTACTTTGGTGACTCCATAAACCGCACTGAACCCGGAACCAGACAAGCCAAACTACTCCTTTGGCTAGGAATTGCCTTTAACCTAGGAATCCTCGGTTACTATAAATACGCCAACTTTTTCATCGATTCTCTCAATCAAGCATTCCAGCTGCATTGGAGCATCCCAGAGATTCTACTCCCTCTAGGAATTTCATTTTACAGCTTTACCCAAATTGCTTATCTGGTAGATGCCTATCGGGGTGAACTTAAAGGCACTAACTATGATTTCGGCTCTTATCTTCTATTCGTCATTTTCTTCCCCCAACTCATTGCCGGACCCATTCTACGCCACAATGACTTGATCCCAGAACTTCATAAGACACGAAATTTTATTTTTTCTCATAAAAATGTAGCAATCGGCTTGACTTTTTTTATCTTGGGGCTTGCCAAAAAAGTCTTGATTGCCGATACGCTATCACCTTGGGTCGCTACTGTGTTTGATAATGCTGGTGTCGTTACCTTCCTGGAAGCCTGGGTGGGGGCTTTAAGCTATACCTTCCAGCTTTATTTCGATTTTTCCGGCTACTGTGATATGGCAATTGGCTTGGGTTTACTTTTCAATCTGCCCATCCCCATTAATTTCGATTCTCCCTACAAAGCTACCTCAATCACCGACTTCTGGCGTCGGTGGCATATCACATTGTCGAGTTTTCTACGCGATTACTTATATATTCCCTTGGGTGGCAACCGACGCGGCGAACTTCGCCGCTATTTCAACTTGCTAGTAACAATGCTGTTAGGTGGACTCTGGCATGGTGCAGGTTGGACTTATATTATCTGGGGTGGAATGCATGGTTTGTTTCTAGTCATTAACCACGGGTGGCGTCGCTTGGGACGAAAGTTACCGCTACCACTAGCTTGGGTGATTACATTTGGTGCTGTCCTCACGAGTTGGGTAATTTTCCGGGCAGCTACGCTTCATGAAGGCATTGAAATTCTCCAAGCTATGGTAGGAATGAAAGGGATTGCCCTTCCTGATGAATATCAAAGTGCCTTACCTTGGTTGAGTAAGATGGGCGTACAGTTTAAAGACCTTTCACAATTTGCTTATTTGCCACAGAGTTATCGACAAAGCTTTACCTTCCTCGGAATTCTGTTAATTGGTGTTGTTTTTCTGCCGAATACCCAGCAAATTGCCAAGCAGTTTAAGCCAACACTGGGATGGGCAGTATTCCTAGGTGGGTTGGCTATTAGTTGTTTGCTTTCTCTGAACCGCATCTCCGAGTTTCTTTACTTCCAGTTTTAATACAGACCTGCCATGAATGTTTCAAGGAAAGCTTACCGTCGATTTAACTTAACCTTTTTAGCGATTTGTCTACCTGGTTTGTTGAGTGCTGGTTTGTTTAATGTTGCCGTCGATCCCTATGGTGTTGCCTATAGTCCAGTTCGGGATAATTTTAACAATCTAAAAATAGAAAAATTTAATAATGTCCGGCTCTTCAAAGCAGTGGATGTCATACGCCTGCGACCTAAAAGCATTTTGTTGGGTTCATCTCGAACCGATATCGGTCTCGATCCAAATCATCCAGCGATTGCTAACCAAAATTCCTACAATTTGGGATTGGTGGGAGCTAATATGTATGAAGTCAGGCGCTACTTTGAACATGCCTTGACTAATCAGCCAGATATAAAAACGGTTGTACTAGGCATTGATTTTTTCATGTTCAATGAGTATATCCAAAATAGTCCCGATTTTGATGAAGCCAGGTTAGACCAAAAGACTTTAACACTGCGAGATTCAATTAATGTTTCTTTTTCTATGAGTGCTTTGCGCACTAGCTTAGCAACAGTTAAATCAAGTGCTAAGTCGGACGCTTATTATCTTTATCATCCTAATGGTCATCGTTATGTTTATGGAAATAAACCCGATCAACCGTTAAAAAATAAATTCAGAAATATGTTGACAGGATTTTTAAGGAGAAACGGATATTATGCAAAACATCAAATTTCTCAAAAACATTTAGATGCTTTAAAAGCTGTTGTCGAGACTTGTAAGGAAAGGAACATAGAGTTAAAGATATTTATTTCTCCTTCTCATGCTGCTCAGTTTAATGCCATTAAAGAAGCGGGGTTGTGGTCTAACTTTGAGGATTGGAAGCGCGAAATTGTTAAAATCACGCCAATTTGGGATTTTTCGAGCTACAACAGCATCACAACAGAACCAATCAGCGACGGGATGAAAAACTATTGGGATAGTTCCCATTACCGCAAAGAAGTGGGTGATTTGGTTCTCAATCGCCTGTTTCAAATGCAAGAAGAAGCAATACCCAATGATTTTGGCGTTCTCCTCACAACCGACACGATTGAAGCACACCTGAAAAAAGTACGTACTGACCAAGCGGCTTGGGAGAAAAACAATCCTGATGTAGTGAAGTTAGTGCAGGATGTAAAACGCAACGTTGATGGTGAAAGGTGAAATTTAAGACTAACTTGCCTAGGAGTGCGATCGCTATTTACGAATCAGGCGATCTGATCGCTCACTGGAGAGCGATCGATTCAGCATCTACAATTAAAACAAACTGAATAGACAGTTCTTCACAATCCACTCATGAACTTTGCTAGCGATAATGTTACTGGCGTCTCACCAGAAATTATGGCGGCGTTGTATGCTGCTAACGACGGAACGGCGATGCCTTACGGTCAGGATGAATACACTCAACGCCTAGAAAATCAGTTTAAGGAACGGTTTGAAACAGATGTAGCCGTTTTCCCAGTAGCAACAGGGTCAGCAGCTAATGCCCTAGCGCTGTCCGTGATGACTCCGCCCTTTGGCGCAATTTACTGCTATGCCGAATCGCACCTCTATGCTGATGAATGCGGTGCCCCAGAATTCTACACCGGTGGAGCAAAACTGATAACACTCCCTGGCACTGACGGTAAAATTCATGCCGCTGACTTAGCAAATGAGTTAACTCACTCCGGTGCTGGTGTTGTTCATCACGTTCAACCTGCTGTTGTAAGCATTACCCAAGCTAGTGAAGCGGGAACCGTTTACAGCCTGAATGAAATCCACGCTCTAGCAGAGATTGCAAAAGCTCATAATCTCTACGTCCACATGGACGGAGCTCGTTTTGCTAATGCTGTAGTTAGCTTAGATTGTACTCCCGCTGATTTGACTTGGCGTGCTGGTGTCGATGTTCTCTGTTTTGGCGCAACTAAGAACGGTGCTATGGCAGCAGAAGCCGTGGTCTTTTTTAATCGGAGTTTGGCTGAGACATTTGGTTATCGCCGCAAGCGTGGTGGACATCTGTTCTCAAAGATGCGATTCTTATCAGCTCAGTTAGAGGCTTATCTAAAAGACGATTTGTGGTTGAAGAATGCCACTCACGCGAATCGGATGGCAAGGCAGTTAGTACAGGGGTTGGTGGAGTTACCCGGAGTAAAGCTTTGCTACCCAGTTGAGGCTAACGAAATTTTCATTCAGCTACCGGAAGCTGTGATCCAAGGTCTTCTTGCTGATGGCTTTCAGTTCTACCGCTGGGAAGGAGAAGACTCGACAATTTTGCGGCTAGTAACAGCTTTCAACACGAAGGAGGCTGATATTTCTGCTTTTATAGAAGCCGCTCGACTTTACGCGAATTTGACGACAAAACCTTTTTCTCTAAGCTAGGTCAGGATTTAGAAGTAGAAGGTCTAAGAACAAATCATTGATTTTAATTATAATCATAATTAATGCTGATATGAGGGACTCTGATGGGAAATAGAAGGGGAATAAGCTGGAGAAAACTCTTGGAAAACCTTGATTTGAGAACACTATAGAAATTCGTTTTGACCGAACTGTTCTTCTCGGTCTTTTATAAGAAGAACTTATTTTATAGTCCATTAAGAATTTCATTCCTAATCCTGTTTAACCTCACGAATTTTTTCCCGTAGTATCAGAAGTGAAGCGGTTACCGTAAAGCAAACCTTCCTGCAGGTGGGGATAGCTGTGTAGAGTACGCTTGACCCAAACTTGATACTGCCGTTTCAAATTAACAGAGAGGATCACTAATGGCAACTTACAAGGTCACGTTGAAGAACGAAGCTGAAGGGCTCAATACAACAATTGAAGTTCCCGACGATGAGTACATTCTCGACGCTGCTGAGGAAGCAGGGATTGACTTACCCTACTCCTGTCGCGCTGGTGCTTGCTCTACCTGCGCTGGCAAAATCGAAGAAGGTGAAGTTGATCAGTCTGACCAATCTTTCCTAGATGACGATCAGATCGAGGCTGGATACGTTCTGACTTGTGTAGCCTACCCGAAATCCGATTGCACCATCATTACCCATCAAGAAGAAGAACTGTACTAACTTAAGGACTGGTTCAAAAAAAGTAGTAAGGTGGGTCTTGCCTACTCATACTACATCTTCGTTGAAAAGGCACAACAGTTTGATAAATTGAGCAGGAACGCCGACTGAGTGTTCCTGCTTTATTATTTTATTTATTACCCTAAGGCTTTGGTAATAGTTTTGGCTCTTGCCAGAAGACAATGGAATCGGAGAGCGGCTGAATTTGA
>JAIUYC010000027.1 GCA_020216575.1 Coleofasciculus sp. S288
AGGCGCTCGCTCATCTACCAGAAGAACAAGCAAAGACGGTGGAGATTTGGGAGCGTGCGCTAGCTGGGGAAGAGTTCACCGTGATTCAGGATTTGGGTGATATCAACCGCGAACGAAATTATTACGAAATTACCTATAGTAGCATCCGGGATGAAAACGAGCAGCTTCTGGGTGCATCGCACATTGCCAAGGATATCAGCGATCGCATCCGGGCAGAGGAGCAAATTAAAGCGTCACTTAAAGAAAAAGAGGTATTGCTCAAAGAGATTCATCATCGAGTCAAAAATAATTTGCAAATTGTTAAGAGCCTCCTGCAAATGCAGTCCCGGCGAACTAAAGCGCAAGAGGCGACTCTCGTCTTGCAAGATAGCCAGAATCGGATTGCCTCAATTGCCCTCGTTCACGAGAAACTTTACCGTTCTGAAGATTTAGCTAACATTGATTTTGAGCAATATATTCCCGATTTAACGACGCATCTGTTTGATACCTACAATGTCAGTTCAAACACCGTCAGCCTAAAGATTGAAGTTGATAAAATATTCCTCGAAATTGATACAGCCATCCCCTGTGGTTTAATCATTAATGAACTAGTTTCTAATTCACTCAAATACGCCTTTCCGAACAACCGGAAGGGTGAAATTAAAGTAGAATTTCATGTCAACAGCAATGGAACAATGACGCTAATTGTCCGAGACAATGGCATCGGGATACCCGCAGACTTTGACATCGAAACGACTAAATCCTTAGGGCTAACCCTGGTTCAAGGGTTGGTGGAACAGCTAGAGGGAACGCTACAAGTTAACCGGAGTCAAGGAACCGAGTTTCGGATTACTTTTTCGGGCGAATACAAGGTATAGCAAAAGGCTCCAGGGCAGAAGGCAGTCCTCATGAGCGATCGCTTCGCTCTCAAGAAATGCCAAGCTCCCCGACTTCTTCAAGAAGTTGGGGAGCTGAACAGCTAAAGTTTGTACTGAAAATTTGCATATCCTTCTAGGCGTGAGCGATAGTGCTGATAGGGCAATCATCTACGGATGCGATGGAGCATCTTCACCGGTATGCAACTCCAACAAATTAGCCTCACTACTTTCATCGCCTTGCTCGCCGCCCTGACGATTGGCGATTTTCCACTACTCAGAAATCAAACCCATTCAATCCAAGTGTCTCCGGTGTTTGCCCAGACCCCGAATGTTGAAAGAATAGAAGCCGATCGCCTTTTTGCTCTGGGGATGGAGCAATACCAAACCAGTCAATTTCAAGCTGCATTGCAGTCATGGCAACAAGCACTTTTCATCTATCAGCAGCTCGAAGACCGTTCAAGCGAGGAAAAAGCGTTAGGGAACTTAGGACTTGCATACCTGACCTTGGGAGACTATAACACAGCAATTGAATATTTTCAGCAGGATTTGGTCGTCGCACGGGAAATCCCAAACCGTCGGGGAGAAGGGAATGCGCTAGGCAATTTGAGCAGCGCTTACAAAAACTTGGGAGACTATGCCAAAGCGATCGAGTACTCCCAGCAGCATTTAGCCATAGCGAAGGAAATTCAAGATCGCCAAAGTGAGGGTATGGCGTTGGGCAATTTGGGGAGTGCTTACAGGAATCTGGGGGACTATGCCAAAGCCATTGAGTACTTTCAACAGCAATTAGCGATCGCAAAGGAGATCCAAGACCGTCAAAGTGAGGGAACGGCACTGGGTAATCTGGGCAGTGCTTATTCGTTTCTGGGAGACTATGCAAAGGCGATCGAATACTCCCAACAGTGGTTGGAGATGGCACGAGTCCTGCAAGACCGTCGCAGCGAGGGGACGGCGTTGGGGAATTTGGGAATTGCTTACTATTCTCTGCGGGATTTTACCAAAGCGATTGAGTACCACGAGCAGTGGTTGGAGATTGCCCGAGAGATTCAAGACCTCCGCAGCGAGGGGACAGCCTTGGGAAATCTGGGCAGCGCTTACTCGTTTTTGGGTGATTATACCAAGGCAATTGAGTACCATCAGCAGCAGTTAGCGATCGCTAGGGAAATTCACGACCTTTACGGGGAAGGAACAGCGTTGAACAACCTGGGAGTTGCGCTGATCAACATGGGTCGTTTTGCAGAAGCCGAAAACATCCTGCGCGATGGAATTGAAGCAAGAGAGTCTCTACGGGAACTATTAGGAAGCAACGATGCCTACAAGGTAACCCTGTTTGAGCAGCAAGCTCGTACTTACCGCCACCTGCAAAAAGTCCTGATTGTTCAAAACAAAATTGAAGCAGCGTTGGAAATTGCAGAGCGAGGTAGGGCGCGTGCCTTTGTAGAATTGTTGGCTAGGCGATTCTCCTCTAATTCAGGGGCGCAACTTCACATCGAGCCACCGACCATCGAGCAAATCCGACAAATTGCTGTGGAGCAAAACGCCACACTGGTGGAATATTCGATTGTTGAGGATGAACTCTATATCTGGGTGATTCAGCCCAACGGTAATATAACCTTCCGCCAAGTCGATTTGCGTACCCTGAAAACATCGCTGACCGATGCCACAATGCGATCGCAATTAGCAGCCGCTAGGGGAACTCAAGCAGAAGACTCCCCAAATACGGCGTTACTCAACGTTTTAAGCGAAACTCGTGGAGCTTTAAGAATTGAGGAAAAGGATTCTACCAACAGAACAGCTACTACCAGCGCTGCAACATCCTTGCCTCGGAGAAAAAATCCCCACTTGCAGCAAATCTATCAATTACTAATTAAGCCGATTGCCCATCTATTGCCTGCTGACGCAGGCGAGCATGTTATCTTCATTCCTCAAGGTGAGCTGTTTCTTGCTCCCTTCCCCGCATTTCAAGATGAGTCAGGCAAATACTTAATTGAAAAACACACTATCCGTATCGCACCTTCGATTCAGGTCTTACAACTTACCCAGAAGCAACGGGAACGCCTTGTAGAGACACGAAACTTTGAGGATGTTCTCGTCGTTGGGAATCCCACCATGCCTACTGTAGTGTCAGCCCCTGGAGAGCCACCCCAACAGTTGCCTAGCTTACCAGGAGCGGAACGAGAAGCGGAGGCGATCGCTCAGATATTCAACACAAAAGCGTTTATCGGTCAAGATGCCACCGAAACAGCCATAGCACAACTGATGCCCAGAGCGCGAATTATTCATTTAGCAACGCATGGGTTACTCGATGACGTGCGAGGATTAGGAAGTGCGATCGCACTGGCTCCATCGGGTGAGGATGACGGCTTACTCACCGCCGAACAACTCCTCAACATGACACTGAATACTGAATTAGTTGTCCTGAGCGCTTGCAATACAGGACGGGGACGCATCACTGGCGATGGTGTTCTTGGACTGTCTCGCTCGTTGATTAGTGCTGGCGTTCCGAGTGTAATCGTCTCCCTCTGGGCAATCCCGGATGCTCCTACCGCCTCTTTAATGACCCAGTTTTATCAGAATTTACAGCAAAATCCAGATAAAGCCCAAGCCCTGCGAACCGCTATGCTCACCGTTATGCAACAGAATCCCGAACCCAAAGATTGGGCAGCGTTCATCCTCATCGGAGAGGCAGAATGAAGGGCAGGGGGAGCGGGGGAGGCAGGAGGAGTGATACCAAGTTGCATTCAAACATATAACTCTCTCTTTCTCTTACCTCAGTGTCCTCTGTGCCTCTGTGGTTTGTTAAATTCTACGTTAGACAGCAACTCAGTATGATTTATAGCAGATATTTAGCGAATTGATATAGCACTCGCCAAATACTGAAACCTTAACCCATCAATCTTTTCCCTTCCGCCCTCGTTCGACTGAGCGCGGTTCGGCTGAGCGCTCACCGTCGAAGCCTCACGCCGAAGTCTGCCCTGTGCCTTTTGCTATATAACCCACTGGTATCGACCCTTTGCTAGGCAGAATAGCGATCGCATGGATTAGTTGCGCTAGTGTCTGTAGTTCGGGCAGCTTCAAGGCTAGCAACAAACTTTTTCTGCTTGGGCCGTTCGATGGGAATCTCAATAATAAACTCCGTTCCCTTTTCGGGAGCTGACACGCATTTTAATTGTCCGCCGTGTTCCGCAACGACAATCTGATAGCTGATGGACAGCCCCAAACCTGTTCCTTGTCCCACTGGTTTTGTGGTAAAAAACGGATCGAAAATCAAACGCTGCACCTGTTGAGTCATGCCGAGTCCGTTGTCGGTAATTCGGATGAGTACGCTTTTCGAGTCTGGCGTTGATTCGGAACGGTCTATAACTTCGGTGGTAATCTCGATACAGGGTGAGGTATGAACGGTTAATGTTTCACCTCCGGTTTTAGATGCCCCATTCGTTTGATGCTCTTTGCGATCGCAGTTTGTTCGCTTCCACTCTAGAGCATCGATAGCATTAGCCAGAATATTCATAAACACTTGATTGAGCTGTCCAGAGTAACACTCCACCAATGGCAGAGCACCGTACTTTTTAATCACATCAATGCCAGGGCGTCCTGCTTTTTCCTTCAATCGGTGGTGCAAAATCAACAAGGTGCTCTCAAGTCCTTCGTGAATGTCGGCTTGCTTCGTTTCCGCTTGATCCAGCCGCGAGAACGTCCGCAGTGTCAGCACTAAATCGCGGATGCGCTCAGCTCCTACTCTCATCGACTCTAGCAAGTGGGGCAAGTCCTCCACCACGAAGTCTAAATCGATCGCATCGATATGCTCTTGAAGGGCTGGTACTGGAATCGGATAATGCTGTTGGTAGAGCTTAACTAACTCCAACAGGTCTTTAATATAGTCTTCAGCAGGAGAAAGATTGCCATAAACAAAACTGACGGGATTATTAATTTCGTGGGCAATGCCAGCAACCATCATTCCCAAGCTAGACATTTTTTCGCTCTGCACAAGTTGGGCTTGGGTATGCTTGAGCTGACGTAGAGCCTGTTCAAGTTGCGTCGCCTGTTCTCTAAGTCGGGCTTCCGATTGCCGCAAAGCGACTTCAGCTTTAGAGCGCTCGTGCTGTAGCGAGAGGGCGGCCACTGCTGCCTTCAGCAAGTCTACCGCCGATACCGACCACATCTGTGGTTCTGTACAGTTGTCGAAGACAACAAACCCGAAGAACTGCTCTTGCACGGTTAATGGTAAAACCAAAAGGGATAAAATTCCCTGCGACTCCAAAATTAAACGCTCTTCATCTGGAAATTCGCTGACTAGTCCCATAATGCTCTCACCCCGCGCCAATCTCTCAACCCAGTAGGGGATACATTCGCTGTAGGGCAAATTCTCAGGCATTGGCTTGTTACGTTGGCAGTAACTCCCACCTGCACAGCATTGAGTCCACTGAAGAGTTGGGGCTTGAGTGCTCATCTCAAGGGAGTTCTCGAACACATAGATATGGCTGGCGTCAGCCGCTTGACTTAATACGTCTAGGATTGGCGTGCAATAGTTTTCACCCCCTTTGAGGGACAATAATCGATGCTGAACTTCGACTAATGCCGCTAAATAGCGTTCGCGCTCTGCGAGGGCTAGTTGTGCCAACTGACGCTCAGCAATCTCGGCTTGTAAATCTTGATTGGCTGTTGCCAGTTGTTGCGTCCGTTCCTGAACTCGCTGTTCTAACTCTTCATAGGCTCTACGCAGGGCATCTTCTGCCTCTTTGCGCTGAGTAATGTTTTGTACTAAAGACGCAACTCCAATCGCACTACCGTTTGGCTCAATCAGGGGAAGATTATGCCACTCGCAAAAGAGAGGTCTGCCATCTGGCGTATAGTGTTTGTTGCTGGTGCAACTTCCCCCCTCATACGTCAAAAGGTCTTGCCAAACCGAGTTGAACTGCTCTTTAGTCCATTGAGGCATCATCAATTCGATCGCATGACGCCCAAGTGCATCCTTTTTTTCGTACCCAAAAATTTTCTCAGCAGCCGGATTCCAATCGCAGATCTCACCATTTAGGTTCCATTCAATAACAGCCAAGGGTGATTGCTGCACTAGGAGCGACAACCGTTGCTGAGATTGCTTGAGTGCTTTTACCGTTTGCTTGTGTTCGGCAATTTCTTTTTCCAGAGCGAGGTTAGCGGCTTCTAGTTGAGCTGGACTGGGCAACTCGAGCGCCTTGGGAATCAATGACACCATTTCTGATGCAGTGTACAGCGAGACGAGTGCCGTAATCGCTTTCATTGAACCCGACAGCCAATAATCGGGATGCCACAGCGTCCAGATTTCCAACAAGTGACCCGTACCACAGGACAAAATGAAGGCACTAAAGAGCAAGAAAATCCCCTGAAATGGCACATCTTGACGCCGATGCACGAAATAAAGCAGCATTAGGGGAATGGAGTAATAGGCGAGGGCAATCAAAAAGTCGGAGCCTGCATGCAGTAACACCAAGGCTGGCTTCCAGAGGAAGCAATACCCGTGCGCCATCAAATTGCCGATAAAAAAATCTTGTAAATGATGATTCAGCATACGCTATTTAAAATTTGTCAAGAGTTGAATTGCTCACCTTTGTTATCACAGTTCACTTTGAACGTGAGGGTTTCTAGATGTATCGCTACAAAGACTTTATTATCTTTAAATACTCTTTTTTCTCGGATAAAAGTATAAAAATAGCCAGTACTGTCACGGTAAGTCCTTCAGAGCGTAAGTGCCTATAACTATTTTTCCCGTTTCTACTGTGATCTGAACTCAGAATAAATACTGAATTGAGTAAGAAGATAATAGAGGCTGGTGCAAGAAGGCAGTGGTTCGACCGGCTCACCAATCGGGCAGTGGTTCGACCGGCTCACCAATCGGGCAGTGGTTCGACCGGCTCACCAATCGGGCAGTGGACAGAAGGCAAGGAAGCTTGTAGAGTAAGCGTTTTAAACTTTTTCAACTGGATAGTTATTTCCGCCACGCTGCACTAAGGGAAATAGAAGAGTTAATAGGGTTTAAAGCTTACTATTTGGGTCACTGCTCACTGTTTGTTAACTTCTGCCCTTTGATAGTGTGTGCCTCATCCCGAGCGAGTTTAACGTTGAACCTGTAGCTGTTGAGAGGCAACGTTATGACCCATCTCCTGAGCAAGAGAATGTGAACGACAAGGAACAGAGCGATCGCAAATCTGTCCTCGAAGACGCCGTCGATCCAAGGGATTTAGTGCTGAAAGGTCGCTCCGTCCTAGATCCAACGGAAATCGGCACTAACCCGGCACTGGCTCCTGAAACAGTTGCTCTCAATGAACCAGCGGAGGTAAGGGAGGGCTTCGATTTCAACAGAGACAGGGAGGATGGATAACGTTTCAGCAGGGTTTTGCAGTGGAACATCTCAATGCGAGATGCTCCTCTTGCAAGACGATAAAATTATTTGTCAAAGTAAGAACAGAAACCGTTACATAAGACCTACTCAAAACTACTCATCAATAGACAAAGCTACTCATGTGTAACTTGATGCTTACTTCCTGCTTCATTCTGGCTGTGTCGGCACTCACCAGTCCGCAGGCTAACACGGACTAACTGACCGCTATATGTGTCGAAGTTGAAAAAACTTCTATTGAGATGAGAGTGGTGGCGCTTTTGTGCAACATCTAAGAGAAGTAATTTTCTCGCAACAGCACCAAGTTCTGATGATTGACCCAAACACTGCCTCTAATATCAATCAAGTGCAGATTTCTCTCCCCGAAGGTTGGAACTATGAAGCGACTGTCGCTCAGGTTGAAACCATCATCGAGCAAATAGAAGCCGGTGAGCTAGAACTGGCAGACGTGTTTGAGCAATTTGCGGCAGCTGTGAAGTACCTGCATCAATGTGAAGCATTTCTGCAAAAGCGTCAACAGCAAATGGATTTACTGATTGAGACACTAGACGCTGACTCAGACTTTTAGAGCTAACCAAAAATAGACGCGGAGACACGGGGACACGGGGACACGGGGACACGGGGACACGGGGACACGGTGATGCAATTTATATGGCGATTAGCTTATCAGCGTAAACAACGGTATAAATTCTCTTTCCAACGTAGGACATCGATCGCCCAGACGACAGCCATATTCGGATTTTTGTGTAGTACGCTCAGTTCATCAACGACTGTAGCACCGCGAGTGAGTTTGCTCGTAATTTCCACATCTACAAAGTATTTGCCTTGGGATGTGACAATATCTGGGTCAAGAGCAACCGCCATCGCTACCGGATCAGCCAGCGTCAAACCCGAAGCACCCTGGATTTTCATGGACGCCTCTAAGGCTGTTTTGTTGCTCTCCATTGCCAAACGTGCTCTTTGGGTACCGAAGTTAGTCACTGTTTCTATTTCAAAAGGAGTCAACGCAGCATCATAACGGCTCAACTCCCAACCGACCATTTCCATTGGCATTCCGCTATGGAAAACAATTTTAGCGGCTTCTGGGTCTACCCAGATGTTATATTCAGCAGCGGGTGTCACATTGCCTACCGTATTGGCTGCACCGCCCATAATCACACAACGTTCCACTAGCGATGCAATTTCTGGGGCGCGTAGCAGTGCAGTAGCGATATTTGTCAGCGGTCCTAGCGTGACTAGCGTGATTTCACCGGGGTATGTCTTGAGCGTGTTAATAATTATGTCTACGGCGTGTTCTGATTCAGGCTTGCGATTCGGATTGGGGTAGTGCATATTTCCCATGCCATCGCTACCGTGGAACCAGTCAGCGTAACTACATTCTCGTAGTATTGGCTTTGTGCAGCCGATATATACAGGTGTAGAGGCGTTGCATACCTCCAGTGTATACAGTGCGTTCTTCGCCCCTTGCTCTACAGGAACATTACCATTAACAATCGTCACCGCTACAACGCGAACATCTGACCGATTGTGAGCCATAACTAGAGCAACAGCGTCATCAGAAGCAGTATCGGTGTCGATTAGAAATTTACGCATGGAAGGTAAAGTTTTGCGCCCCTACAATGTTTTGTCACGAAGTTACTCGGTACTTTAGGTAGCGATCGCCAATTTCCCTCATGTACTTTCAGCCTTAGCCAGTTGATTGCTACCCCCTGACTGCTGCCGATAGCGATAATAAGCCGCACATGCCCCTTCTGAAGATACCATTGGCGCACCTAGCGGATTCTCTGGCGTGCAGCGCGTGCCAAAGGCGGGACATTCGTGGGGTTTCTTGATGCCTTGCAGAATCAGTCCGCTGATACATTCTGACTTCTGTGAGGATAATTCATGAATTGCTCCTAGGTTAAAACGGTGTTGAGCATCAAATTCAGCGTATTTTTCTCGCAGTCCTAACCCACTTTGGGGAATTTCTCCAATCCCTCGCCACCGACGCGGCACCACTTCAAACACATCCCACATCAACTGTTGAGCGGTGGCATTCCCTTTGCGCGTCACAGAACGAACGTACTGATTTTTTACCTCTGCGCGTCCTTCCTCCAACTGTTTAATGCACAGATAAACTCCTTGCAGGATATCAACTGGCTCAAAACCCGTCACGATAATTGGGATATGATATTTCTCGGCGATCGGTTCGTACTCGGTATATCCCATTACCGTGCAGACATGACCAGCAGCGAGAAAGCCTTGTACACGACAGTTGGGTGAGGAGAGGATTGCCTCCATTGCAGGAGGAACAAGGACGTGAGACACCAGCAGGGAGAAGTTTTTGATACCCAACTGATGTGCCTGGTAAACTGCCATTGCGGTTGTCGGTGCGGTGGTTTCAAATCCGACGGATAGAAAGACAATTTGTTTGGTAGGATTTTGCTGAGCAATTTTTAGGGCATCTAGGGGAGAATAAACCATGCGAACATCGCCTCCCATTGCCTTAACACTGAGAAGATCTTTTGGATTTTGGATTTTGGATTTTGGATTTTGGATTGGGTAATTGATAATTTCTCCCCTGCTCCCCATCTCCCCCATCTCCCCCTGCTCCCCCTGCTCCCCCACCCCACTTCCCGGTACTCGCAGCATGTCGCCGAAGGAACAAAGGATGGTGTCAGGACGGGAGGCAAGGGTAATTGCTTGGTCGAGCAATTCTGCTGGTGTCACGCAGACGGGACAACCGGGACCGTGAATCAGGGTGATTTGTTGGGGCAATAGCTCATCAATTCCGTATTTGACGATCGCATGTGTCTGTCCGCCGCAGATTTCCATGATTGTCCAAGGTTGGGTAATCACGGATGCGATCGCACGAGCATACTTTTGAGCGGCTGCTGCATCTCGATATTCGTCAACAAATTTCATAATTCTTTATCCTTATATTCAGTTAAGTTAGGTTCGTGGGTCTTAGGTTTTAAGTTTTAGATTTGTTCCCGGCAACCTAACACCTCGGAACGCTCAAACAGTCAGCACAATCTTACCGATCGCATGCCCCTGTTCGCTGTAAGCATGAGCGGCTGCTACCTCTGATAGGGGATAGGTGCGATCGATAATTGAGCGAACCTTGCCTGCTTCAAACAAATCCTTGAGGTAAGCTAAATCGCTGCCCTTGGCTTTTGCCAAGATTAATTTAGCTTTTTGGCCAGGTAGCAGCATTGTCACGACACTCTCCAGAACCGTGGTGGGGGAGGGAAGGGTAGAAATGTAAATTCCATTGGGTTGCAAAATGCTTTTGCATCACGATAGCGATTGATTAGCAACCGTGTCAAAAACAATGTCATACTTCACTGTGTCCTGGGTGAAGTCCTGTTGGGTGTAATCGATAACGCGATCGCTTCCCAAGCTTTTCACGAATTCAATATTTTTCGTGCTACAAACTGCCGTCACTGCTGTTTCAAATACTTTAGCCAGTTGAACAGCAAACGTCCCGACTCCACCTGAACCCCCATTGATTAATACCTTTTGCCCCCTCTTAATTTTGCCCAAATCTCGCAAGCCTTGTAGGGCAGTGAGTCCTGCAATGGGAACAGCAGCAGCTTGCTCGTAAGTCATATTGTTCGGTTTAAGTGCAGCCGTCTGTGCTGGAACGGCTGCGTACTCTGCGTAAGCGCCTCCAGGCAAATTACCCAGGTAAGAATAGATTGAATCTCCTTTTTTGAAATCGGTGACTTTGTCTCCAATTTCTACAACCTCTCCCGAAACGTCAAATCCCAATTGCAGTGGGAACTTGTTGCCCGTGAGCAGTTTCAACATTCCTTTTCTAATTTTCCAATCAATGGGATTGACGCCGGCTGCATGGACTTTTACCAGCAACTGGTCGCTTTTAATTTTAGGCTGTTCAATGTCTTCATATTGCAAGACTTCGGGAGAACCATATCGATTGATGATTACTGCTTTCATCGAGTCACCCCTGGCCAGAGCGCATTGTCCTTTTTTAGGAAAGAAAATTTTAAATAGCTTTCCTATCCAAAAGATAGATCAAAAATTTCTGTTCGAGGTGGGTTAACTCCTAAAAAACACACTTACACTTTGGGAAAGGGCGAGTTTTGTTGAGACGTTATTGATTTGACGCTAATTTATTCTCTACACCCGCCCCTACAGCCCGGATTCAAATCTGCTTAGTCCTGTTGTTCGCCGTCTAACGTCCTCATTTCCGTTTGTACGTCTTGTGCAATTCTCAACGCTTCATCGAGTAACCTGCTATATTCGCGTGCTTCATCGCTGACTTGCAAGGCGTGCACCGCAGCCAGGTGATTTGCTAAAAGCTCGCTATTACGATTAATGAACGCCCGATTTTCCCGCAAAATCCGCTCGGTTTTTAAGGCACAGATTAAATTAGCTTTTGTGGTTTCAAGTGGGGGAAGGATTTTCTCCCTATCAATACTGAAACTCAATCGGTATTGAACATGCTTAGGGTAAAGGGCAGGTTACTGGAGTTGACAAAGGGTTATTCGGTGTGGTGTGAGGTGCAAAGGCTACTAAAATAACCTCACCTTTATCATTAATTACCCAACCATTCGCTTCTACCAAGGGTGAAGAGGGGTAGCGCTCATCTCGACCGATGAGAGTGTGGTCGTCTCCGCCTCTCCGCCTTTCCGCCTCTCCCACTCTCTTTTCCTCCTGAGTGTCGAGCGTGACCCAGTTGAGTGGTAGTGTATTATTCG
>JAIUYC010000028.1 GCA_020216575.1 Coleofasciculus sp. S288
TAGGTAAAGCATACATGGGACACCCTCTCGCGCTACAAGTAATAGCTAAAGAAATCAAAATTGATTTTCATGCCAGTGTTGCCGGATATTGGGAAAGGTTCGGTTTTGAAATTGAGGAGGTCGAGAAAAGTTTAGAAGAAGCTACAAAAGGCAACACAGTAGGGCAAGATGATTGGAAACTAGATAGCTATTCTAGAGAATTAAGAATAATGGTTAAAAAAAGACTGAAAATAACATTTGAAAGACTAAAAAATAATGCTTATGTTGCTTTTGAGTTGATCTGTAAAGTTTCTGTATATCGTCGCCCTGAAAGGGAAACTGCTTGGTTAATTCAATTGGAAGGCGACTACGACAGAAAAGAAATTAGGAGAGCTTTAGACATATTAAAAGACCGCGCATTAGTTGAAATCACTTATGATCCTACACGCAAAACAAATTTGTTTGGATTACACAATCTAATTCGCTCTCAAGCCTTATCTTGTCGTCGTCAGTAGTTTTATTGAAAAATAATGGATTACTTGTTGCCACGAGAAGGCATTATTATCCAACTCTATTTGAAGAGATGCCTGGTCAGAATTTATAGGATTCATAAGTTATATAAAAGGCAAGATACTAACTTAGATAAAAAGAGAAAATTTAATAAATTTCTTAGAGAAGAATTAAACTCTATTAAGATTGCAGTTCTAACTTCTCTAAAGCGTATTTTGTTCAGATTTTCATCCAAAAAAAACTTTTTAAAGTCCTCTACTTTGTCTTTGTTACTTATTAAATATCTTGATCTAGATATAATTACTGTTCTTCCACAGAATAATTCACTGGAAAGTGATGCTTACTATAGAGCAGCAAGATATTATCTAGAGGGTTATTTGCTAGAAGAGCGAGAGATATCGCACGAAAATAATATAGATAGAATAGAAGGATATCTCCAAGCATTCGAGAATTTGTGCGAAGTACAGGACTGGGAGAGAGCAAATAAGATTATGAGTCTTTATCTTGATAAAGCATATCTTTCTCTACCAATTCTCAGTAAAATTTTAATTACTTGGGGATATGAGCAAAGAGCAAGTACTTTGTATGCTAAGTTATGGCAATACTCAGATATAAATGATAAAGATGATTATTTTATTCAATTAGGAAATTTGTTTACAGGCTTGCTTAAATATGAAGAAGGCATCGATTGTCATAAAAAAGCACTTTCAATAATTCAAAGCAAAAAAAATAATAAAACCAAAAGTAAATGGGAATTAGAACGGGAATGTCGTTGTTTAAATACATTAGGACAAAATTATACTACTTTAGGTGATTATCAATCTGCTGTATTGTGCCACAGAAAAGCACTTGAGATTATAATAGAAAATAAGAGAAAAATAGGATGCTGGAATAAGTTTAAGACAGAGTACTGGAATAAATTTTGGGAAAAATACTCGATATTCAGAAGTATATTCCTACTGTTAAATCTTGTTGCAATATGTCTGGTATTTGCGATTGGCAACCCAGTACTAGCACAAATGCTTGTTCCATTATTCGTTTTGCTAATGAATTCAATACCTACATCTATAGGAGTATCTGAAAATATTTTGGCAGATACGCTAAACCGCTTAGGCTATGTTTATTTTAAAATAGAAGAATATCAAACAGCTATTAAGTGTTATGAAAAAGCTCTTGATGAAGCTTCTTCAAATAAGAAAAATTCTAGCGAACTTATTGACTCTTTATGCAATGTAGGCGACTTGTATCTGCGTATTGAAGATAGTCAGAATTCGATAAATTATTATCAAAAAGCTCTTCAAGTCGTTCGAGGTAGGATACTTTACAATAAGCAAACCCAAGAAGGAGTTGTTCTTCAGAAATTGGGTTCTGCCTATATATTTAGGAAAGATTATCAAAAAGCTGAAGAACAATATGCTGAGGCTCTGGTATGCTTTCAGAAAAGTGAAAATAGAGGCAGAGAAGCTTCAATCTTGAATTGTTTAGGTTGTCTTTACTTTGATTTGAGAAAGTTCAACAAAGCTATTGAATACTATGAACAAGCTATCTTGATATATCAACAAACTGAAGATTATAGTAATGAAAGGATCGTCAGACAAAATTTGGATGTCGCTTCTCAATACTTAGGGCTTGCTGAAGCTGAAACCATTGGTACAGGGCTTGATAGGGTTGAAGAAATTTATACCAAAGTCATAAGCCCTCAGCAGACATCTAACTTATCACCTCAAGCCCTGATTGAGCATTATCTTCAAGCTGACTCAAGCGAACTAGAACCAGCAGATATCCGCAAAATCGAGCAAGCTCTGAAGTCCAATACTTTAGATGCAAGTATGCTCGCTCAGGGGTTCATACTTTTAAGAAAAGAGAAGGGTCTCGATCTTGTTAACAATCAGTTGGATTGGATCTATGAACTGGCTTGTATTGCAGATGGTAGTAAGCCTCGCTACTTTTTACCTTCTCCCAAACCAACAGGTCGGCTAGCTTCAACAGCTTGGATGGAAGCTCTGTTAAAACAAGGTTTGCTTGGGGAATATTCCTCTCGTATTGCAATAACTCTGGGAGCCTTCGGTGTTTTTATCCCTGAAATGGTTTCACCTCTATAATTCCTGTTCACCAACCCCAAATATGCATATGAGAGCAGAGATGCAGCATTAATCTATTTAAGCCTAATTGGTTCGTCAGAAGTCGTATCAATGCTCATCCAGGCAGCAGATACCACCCAAAGGGAAGATAATTATCATCTTCCCATTCGAGGGCTATTTGGTTTGTTATTAATTGACAATGTTAACGTGCTTGCAGAGCAGCTTCATAAAGCGTTGCCATATGCAGATTTAAGCGCTTATGCGTATGGACTCGCAGGTAGTCGTGACCCTGAGGGTCGAGTTCTATTGGAAACGATGAAGAATCATCCCAATGAGCGAGTCCGTACCGCAATAGACAATGCACTCAATAGCCGCTGGATATCAGCTCCTAGGAATGCTAGTTCAATCGTTGCTGCTGAGGCGCAAGGCTTACTTGCTAAGCATCAGATTCATCAAATTCAATCTGCTCTCAATCTGATGGAGTCATCCTATGTCGATGAGTGGAAGCTTTGTTTCCTAACTGACAATCAACATTTGATGCTAGAAGATATTCTCATCAAAGCTCTTTCCTTTGGAGATCACATAGCTCAGCATAAAGCTATCAAAGCACTATGTTGGCTAATGGGTACAACTATTCAAGAATGGAACAGTAATTCAGGGTTGATTGTAGGTAAACGACCGCCACTCTGGCATAGAAAATTGTCTTCTGAGAAGATTCAAGAAATAGAAAAGTTTCTACAGGGACAAAACCTTGATCCGAAAACTCTAGCGGAAGGTTGCTTGCTCCTAACAAAAGAGAAGGGGATTAATCCAGTGTATAGCCAAGCTGAAGCTGGTTGGCTATATGAAATTGCTGTTGTTGCAGATGGTGGCAAACCTCGACGGAATTTAATCACCCCAAAACCGACCGGTCGATTAGCTTCTGTTGATTGGATGAAAAAGTTTTTACGAAATGAATTTCCGCAAGAATGGTCATGCTGGATCGCCCAAACATTAGGAGCGCTTGGGATTTTTATCCCAGAGATGATTCGTCCTCTTACGTTTCTATTTACTAATCCACAATATACAGAAGCGGATCGAGATGAGGCATTAATATATTTAGTAATGATTGGTACGCCACAAGTTACATCAGTACTAGTTCAATCGGCTGATCTTATTTTGAAACGTGAAGAAAATTATTATTCTGGTCGAGGACTTTTGGGGTTATTGCTACATGATGATATTAATGTTCTTGCTGAGCAAAAACTCAAAAATCCTCCGGCTACTTATATGTTTCCCTATGCTTACGGACTCGTAGGTAGCCGTAACCCTCAAGGTCGAGTTCTATTGGAAAAGATGAAGAACCATTCCAATGAGCGAGTCTGTAATGCAATAAAGCATGCGCTTAGCAAACCTTGGGTATCGGCTCCCAGAAGTGATACTTTAGTGCAAGTAGCTTCTCCTGAACAAGTATCTAGCGAGGCTAAAACATCAATTTTTGAGCGTTTTACAGAGAAGTCCATAAAAGTGATGATGTTGGCGCTGGAAGAATCACAACGGTTAGGACATAATTTTGTGGGCACTGAAATGATCCTACTAGGCTTAATTGGAGAAGGCACAAGTATTGCTGCCGAAACGCTAAACTTGAATAAAATTAGCCTTGAAAATGCACGAGTTGAAGTTGAGAAGATAATTGGACGTGGATCTGATGATGTTGCAGAGGAAATCTCATTCACACCACAGGCTAAGCGTCTACTGGAGCTATCGAAAACAGAAGCTGATCAACTTGGACATAACTATGTCGGCACTGAACACTTACTCTTAGGGCTTATCAGGGGAGGGGATGGAGCGGGAGTGCAAGTTCTAGAAAACTTAAGTGTGAATCTACAAAGACTTAGGGAATTGATTTTACAGGCGATCTCTTCATAGCTCAAACAAAATTTCTATTCAGGGACTATCCCACAACCCACGTTCCACACTTTGCTAAATTATTAAAGCCAAAACCTTATTCGATTCAAGACTTTAATAAAAATCTTCGTAAGGCAGTCGAAGTAGCCTTTGCTTCTCTTTCAAATCACTAGATAGGTGACAACTATTTGTCGTTTTTTGCCTCTTTATAACCTTCTTTGGCAGTCTTAAGAATAGTTTGAACAGACTGCTTATCCTTCATGATTTCATCAACCGCTGTTTTCAAATTTTCTTCATTAACTTGCCCTGAGTTTTTGGTGCTAAGCAACTTTGAAATAGCCTTCATGTAAATAATTCCTGCTGCTACTGTAACCCCATAGATGGTCGCCCCCATTACAGCAGCACCCCCAACTGAACCAAGTCCAGGCACAAATTTGAATACACTCCCAACTACCATAGAACCCACAGCAAAAGCACCCAAGTTGGTCACAATCCCTGTTGCAATACTTTTGATAAGATTTTCCGAAAATGGGAGTTCAAGTTCTCTGTTAATCCGCACATACATCGTCCATATATTGCCAGCAGCCGCTGCAATATCTGCACCAGGTACTGGGATAAAAGCACTCGCAACAGCAATTCCTGCGTGCAATTTGACGATTCCAGCTAATTTTCCTGGAAGACTTTCATCGGCTTGCTGGTTCAATGCCTTTGCTAATCCAACGGCTACTTGAAATAATTGGCTCTGGTTGTTCATAGCTTTACTCTCCGGTTTTTTTTGTGCAATCATTTGTAACTTGAAAGCATTCCCTACAGTTGTAGTTAGCTCTAGTAAATCACCCACTCCCCAAGCATCAATACTGGAACCATCAGGCAAGCCTAGCGATTTCGCTAAGACTGGAATCACCGGTACGTTTTCTGGTACGTTAGCTTGAATAAATTCAACATATTGCTCATAGTCACCGTAGGACTGAGTAACTGTGACAATACAAGGGATATCCAACTCACTGCAAAGGTGAATAAACTTTTGTTGTACCTTTTGCCATCTGGAAGATTGTGCGCTTACACAAAGCCACACGCAATGCACCCTTTTGTTGATATTTGTATCTTTTGAACGCTCATTGATAAATTGATCAACTGCATCAACAGTCTCTTGGGAAGCTTCGACCTCAAAGCCTTTCGTGTCGAAGAGGCGTAGCTGGCTCCTGGGTACTTTGTACGAAAAGATCTCCTGCGTGACCGGATCGCCAACGCCAGTCATTGATATATTGAGATTGAGTATCGCATTAATTAAGGTACTTTTACCTTCCCCTGTATTTCCAATAATGACTACATTAATATTGTCATCCATTGAGTTCAAGGTCATTGTTTCTGCTTCCTAATCGTTTCTTCTATTAGTGTTGTTGCACCTGATACAACCTGATGTTGATGAGTCGATAGGGCTGATGCGATCGCGTCAATAATTGAACCTGCTGTCGGGGATGTACCTGCTCGAACCATTTCGCTCACGGCGGCAATGTATGCGGTGCCAAATATTTTAACGACTGTTCCCGCAATAGTGCCGCCAACCAGTGTCGAAGTGATCTGACCTACAAAAGGAATAAACTTCATTGTTTCGGTAAAAATCAACTTCCCTCCCACCGTCGCCATGACAATTCCCAGAGTGCCTTTTGCAACAGCCATCTGCCCTTGTTTCTCAAGATTAATTCCCAGCGCCCTATTGATCTGGCGAATCATGTTCATTTCAAGCGGAACTAACAATGCCGCATGACCACCTGGAACAAAAGCAGCAGGAAAAGATAGACCAACCGATGCAAGTGCGGTCACATTAACCACTTTGGTCGCAGCTTCTAGTTTCCGATTAAAATCAGCAACCTGGGAAAACTTCAGTGCAGCTTGGCACGCTGTAGGAATTAGGCTCAAGGTTGCATCGAGTAGTTGAACCAGTCCAAAAGGCGCTACATGAAGCTTGCCAAAATACATTTCCTTCGCCAACACTGGAATAATGCTATCCGCTTCAGGCAAAGAGTCACCAATCACCTTCAAGAAAGCTTCAGAGGAATCGTCCTTCAAGTAAGACTTTGTAACGACCACAATAACGGGGATCTGAAGTTCAGAGCAAAGGCGAACCAGATCAATATGTACCTGTTGTAGTCGCCGTGATGTCGCCGAAATACAAAGCCAGACAATATGAACATGCTGCTTACTATCCTCATTCTTGCGGCAAGATTCGATTACTTCTCTGACTGCACCAACTGTTCGTTCTGCATCTAGAACTTCAAAACCTTCAGTATCAAATAGAGTAAGAGGCTTATCTCGGTATTCATAACACCGAATCCCCTTCGTTACAGGGAAGCCAGCACCTGTCTCTGCTAGGTCAACACCCAGCATTGCATTAGCCAAAGTACTTTTACCATCTCCGCTGTTTCCTGCAAGCAGAATATTCACAGGAGCATCAAAACCCAGAGCCTCATTATTCACAAGGTTGTCAACTGCATTAAGCTCTTCGTTATCTAGCGTGAGATCGGGCGGCACTGCCCAAGGATTGTTCTGGTCTTCACTTCTCATTAATTATCTCTTAACTAGCTGCTTGGGCTGTTGCAACGATTTTAAGCGAATTTTTTTTTTCGTGCCAAGATATCCACTGAGAGACTTGCGAAAAAATGAGACCCGTGCAGTTATAGGATAAGACGCGGTTGAGTAGGTTTCTGAGAAACGATTGAGTAGGAGAGATCAGGCTTGATGTTGAAGGGAGCATCCCAGTTCGGGTATATCTGCCAAACTGGGATGCTTCCCAAAAACAGCGCCTGCTAAATCAGCATCAGAGAAGTCGCGATTGTTTAAATTGGTATTGCTGTAGTTAATGGTTTTGTCCTGAGCATAGGCAGTGGGAGTAGCACTGAGCAAAACCCACAAACAAGCCAGAGCAAGCACTAAAATCAGTCCCAGCAAGCGGAGGAAAACCGTTTTAATTGCCTCTAAACTAAAGTGTTCTTTTAACGTCCAAATTCCCTCCTTTGAACGCGCCCATATAGGATGTTTAAATTCCCAACTCATAACTCATAACTCCTAAGAAGCACAAGGCAGAAGACAGAAGGCAGAGGGCAGAAGGCAGTCCCAATGAAAAAAATTCACCGCCAAGCCTGAAAGTGGTATCTCCCATTCCCCACTCCCTACTCCCTACTCCCCACTTACAAGTCAGAGGGCTCCAAGGGAAGAGGGAAGTGTTTCTTTCATGGGTAACGAACGGCATGCCGCTAGTTGGAGGCTCATAATTTTGAACGTTTCAAAACTCCCGCTCTAACCAATCTTCACCCAGGCGAATCGTCAACTCCGATTCAAGGTCGCCTGTAGACGATGCTTCTACTTTACCGAGTCCTAAGGCTTTTTTGATCGCAGCGGCTGCTTCCAAGTCGCCTTGCTGAACGATAATCTGGGTTTCGCGGAGATGGTCAGGCCAGTCTCGGACGATGTAGACGTTATGGAAGCCCTTGTCTGCCAAATACTGGGTAACACGGTAACTTAGGTTCGGGTCATCGGTCGCATTTTGAAGCGCAATTCGCACGTCAGCAAGCGAACGACCGGGTTCAAATGCCGTCCAGGCAGGGGTTTGCTGAAAATATTCCCGCATGACGCGATCGCGCCTTTCTGGGTTAATAATCCAATAACTGGCAATATATTCCTCGGGATCGCTGAACCGACCAGGCAAGAGAACCATTTTAAAGTCATCTCCCTCTAGCTTCAGACCAAAGCCGACGAGTGCCAGCATCTCCTCCAGGCTGAGATTGGTATCAATGTACTGCTGCATCACCCGAATGACTTGGGGCAACCGAGGCAGTAAAGTTGGGCTAACCAAGCGTTGCCGCAGTGCTTTGAGGAGTGTCTGCTGCCGTTGTACCCGACCGATATCGCCACGTCCATCATTGCGGAATCGGGCAAACTGTTCGGCTTGCTCTCCGTTTAAGGTTTGCCACCCTTGTTCTAGATCGATTTTCAAATTCTGAGTGACATCTTCATACTGCATTGGGTAGGGAACAAAGACCTCAACGCCTCCCACGAGGTCTACCAGTTCCCGAAACGCATCGGTAGTCACGCGCACGTACCTGTCCACCGGTACATTGTTTAGAGTGCGGCTGACGACCCGTGCCGCTAAGGCTGCACCCCCCTCAACGTTAGCATCGTTAATTTTGGCGATGCCGATATCCGGAATTTCTACTTGAGTATCGCGTGGGATTGAAAGCATCCTGACCGAGTTATCAGTGGGGTCCAGCCGCACGAGTAGCATTGTATCGCTGCGACCCGCCAAAGCTTCCGGCGAACCCTGGGGAACATCTGGAACTCGGTCTATCCCCATGATCAGAATATTAACCGGACGTGCCAAGTCGTACTTAAAGCCTTGACGCCACAACTCTCCTTTAGAGCCTTGAGTGTAGGGAACGATGAACGGCGACAACGGCGTAATCAAGGCTAACGTTGCTCCTAAGGCAGCGGACAGCGTTGCTGTCAAGACAAAAGCACCAATCCAGAAAAAAAACCGAATGAAGGAAGAATTTGCCTCGTCGTTCGTATTTGGGGCGGTATGCGAGTCTTCCGCGCCAGCACTTTCAGGCGGCGGTTGCGGTGACGAACTAGGGGTATCGCCAGTCATAGTTGGCTCGGTATTTGCCTGAGAATGGCTAGAGCCTTTAGACGATGGAAGTCCCAAGTCTGTTGGAGACTGTTCAACGCTGTCTTTCACCCTCACCTCAACGGAACAACTGTAAACTGCACTTGCAGTTTTACACACTCAAATGTCAAGCAGGATTATAGCGTCAGTCACTCAATTCCTGCTGCTTTTGATTAATCTTCTATGTGAGAAAAATTAGATCGGGAAAGGCAAGGCTAGGATATAGCAGAAAATTAAGTTGGCGTCGCAAACCATGGATCAATCCTTAATACCCGTTATTCTTGCCGGTGGTAAGGGAGAGCGGTTTTGGCCGTTGAGCCGAAAGCACCGACCCAAGCAGTTTTTGAGTTTAGATGGAAGCGGTAAGAGTCTGTTGCAAGCAACAACTGAGCGATTGAGCAAGCTGGCTGGAAGTTCGGAAAAGGTATGGGTTGTTACATCGGCTCAGCTAGCGGAGGGGGTTGGAGAACAATTGCCCCTACTGCGATCGCAAACTATACTAGCGGAACCAGAGGGGCGCGATACGGCTCCGGCAGTAGCTTGGTCTACGCTTGAGATTGCACGGGCGTATGGGGAAGATGCTGTGGTGGGCTTTTTTCCCGCTGACCACTGGATTGAAGACCAACAGGCTTTTGAGCAAACAATTAACGCGGCTGCTCAACTGGCGTCCACTGAGGCAGCGATTGTTACGCTAGGGATTACCCCAACTCACCCTTCTACCGGTTACGGGTACATTGAACAAGGCGAACAGGCAGGAACCTATGGGGGATTGCCCGTTTACAAGGTTAGCCGATTTACAGAAAAGCCTGACCGACAGACGGCTGAAATATTTTTAGGGACAGGTCGATTTAGCTGGAATAGCGGCATGTTTATCTTCCGGGCTGGGGTGGTTTTAAATGAACTCCGCACTCATGCGCCGGAAATCATGGGTTTACTGGAAGAAAAAGGGGTAGAAGCGTATTCTCAGCTTCCGAAGAAGAGTATTGACTATGCTTTGATGGAGAAGACGCAGTTAGCGTATGTCTTACCCGCATCGTTTGGTTGGGACGATTTGGGAGACTGGAATGCGATCGAGCGACTGCTTAAGGGGGATGCTGCCAATGTGGAGCTGGCAAAGCATGTAGGCTTGGATACTCAAGGTGCGATTCTGTACGCGACGGGTGAGGATGAGGTCATTGTAACGATTGGTCTAGAGGATGTGGTGGTGGTGCGCGATCGCAATGTGACGTTGATTGTGAAAAAAGACCGAACCCAAGAGATTAAGCAGGTTGTCAAAACGCTTCAAGATGACCCTCAATTGAGAGACTTGCTGTAAAGCCAGGTATTCTCTTAATCAATGACCCCAGCGTAGGCTAGCTGGGGTTTTCACTTAAACTTTAAAATCCTAATACATTACTGGAAAAGCTTCTCTTTAAGAGTTTACGAGTTATGGCGATCGCTCCATAACAAGACAAAATAGTCAAAAATACAATGACAACCTGATAAATGGGCTGGAAAGAATTAACTAAAGTAAAATACTTCATGATGTAATTTATTTTTACCATAGAAATCATATGGATCAGATAAATCCCAAAAGAGTATTCACCCAATTGAACAATCAGATTTGACCACACTTGTACTCTTTCTCGAAGAGCCATAAATCCTAATATTATGAAAAATGAGTAAGTGAATGAAGAAAACTTCACAGCAGAGGACACAAAGGAAACATTTGGATAATTGAAAAGGAAATAAAAGGATTCTAGAGTTGAGAGCGTGAGAGACAATAAAATACCGAACAAAATCCAAATGCTTTTATTGGAAAACCTTAAATTTTTTCTCTCTTTTGAGCCTAAGATTATGCCGATACTATAAAAGATAATCCAAGTAGAAAAAAGTAAGCCATATACCCTAAAATCTATTGAAAAATTAAAATGAAGTTGCAAAATATAAATTAAAGATAAATTTGCAAAGCTTATCAAAACAATTAATGTATTTCCCCAAAAGCTTTTACTCAGATACTTGATGATTGGAGTAAGAGCATAAACCTGAGTGAGAGCAATAATGAAGTAATAAGGTCCGGAAGCTCCACCAGTAATCAGGCTAAATGCAGCTTTGCTAATACTAAAAGATTGGTCATGAATAGATGAGGCTAAAATGAGAAGGCTAGACCAAGTCAGATAAGGTATCAGTATTCTATTTAGCCTCTTAATAAGAAATATCTTATAGTGTTCTACTGAAGCTATCGTGTAGTTTGCATTCCAATAGCCTGAGATAAAGAAGAATGCAGGAACAGCAAAATAAAAGAGTTGTCTAAACGCAATTAGGAAGAAGTAATTGCCAGATTTAACCTCAACACTATCTAAACTCAAGCTCGTAGCATGGATTACCACAACAGCAATAATGGCAATGCCACGTAGTGCGTCGAAGGAAAAATCTCTTTGTTTTTCCATTAATCACTCCTTAGCGTTTGCGCTAGTGTCAATGATTGATATTCTTTGTAGGTAGAAGCCAAAGAAAATTTACTCTCAGCAGTCCTTGACTAAGGGCTAGTGCATCGCGGCAAAAGTAACTGACCACCTCATCGGGACAAGGGGGACAAGGAGGACAAGGGAGATTTTAGCTGGTTAGTTATTTC
>JAIUYC010000029.1 GCA_020216575.1 Coleofasciculus sp. S288
CTGGTAGGCACTAGAGACAACTGTGCATACGGCTAAAGTTGCTTGGAGGTTACAGAGGGTTGTCGTTGGACGACGCTCTGTTGAGGTGTTTTCAAGTAGGTCGTTACCTGTGTTTTGTTGGAAATGCTGATCGATTGCTGCAATTTCTGAATCTTCCTCGAACCCAGTGTTTACAAGGTCTAAAGGGTTATTTGCCCAAATGCTGGATTGTTGGTTTGTAGCTCCTGAACTATCTTCCGGCGACATTTCCAATTGATCTGTAGCTTCTGGCGTATCTTCCTCCAGCAATTCCAACACTTCAGCAGAATGCGTCGAATCGTTGTTTTGCTCGGGTTCTGGCTCCTGCCAATTCTCCAGCAGTTCTTCAGCAAATTCAACAAATTCCCCCGGTGAAGAGCCGTCAGTTGGATTGGGAGTGTTGGGCGTGTTGGGGGGTTGGCTATCTCCACCGCCTAACACAGACCGGATGACTAGTCCCCAAGAGCGTTTCACCTTGCCAAGCTGCGCTCGACCCATCGCCACGATGTCCTTGAACAGCTCCACAATTTTGGGTGCTGTTACCCCATCCAGTTGTGGAATGCGTGCTGACTGAACCATCCGAGCTGTTAGGATATCGGCTTTGCCCTCAAGCCTGACACATAGCCTTTCGATTTCCCGGTAAATCGCAGCTAAACCGGTTTCCCGTTTGATTGAGGCTTCACCTTGAGAGCGGATGATGGAGAGCTGGCCTAGGAAGAATTGCATCAGGCGGATTGCAGCTTTCATCGTTCTTGGGCTAATTTGGGCAGCAGGCAGTTCTCCGGCTGCCACAGCATTTAAGCAGTGTAAAACTAAGGCAATTCGAGCGGCTTGCCCTGATGCCTTGCCATAAACGGCTCTTAAACCAGCTTGCGGACAACTAAACTGTTTGTCGTCTAACAGGTTGTGCCAGCTTAGATACAGTTTTTCAGCTTCAGGTGACAGGGTGTAGGTGGTTTTTGATAAATCGAAGTACAAACCGCGATAGATGCCGTATAGCAACTCGGTAATATTGGGTACGGGTTCCAGCGAAAGCGGACGCCGCTCTAAAGGTGACAGTACCCAGAGGTAACGCGCCCAGCGTCCATTGGCATCCTCCATATTTCCCATTTGTTTGATGAGGACGCTGGGCTGAGTGCCACCTAACTGAGATACGGCGGATTCTGGGACAAAAATTTTTTCGCTGTTGGCGAGAACCCGGTAAATCATATCTCCATCCCAGAGGGCGTTGAAGAATTCTTCGTCTTCACCCCGTCCGTTGCGATACTGATTGAAAGCCTTGTAGATGGCAACCAGTTCGGATTTGTAGATCAGTAGTCCATTGCGGTTAATTGCATGGGTTTTGACGATTCCTTCCCGGCTGTACTCGCTGATAAATAAGGTGCGATCGCCAGATGTGACAAATTGGTCTTCTCTTGGCTTTGACCCCCTGGCTGCTTTGGGCAGGGATTCCCACTGTTTTAGAGCTTCCTCATAATCCGCTTTTTGCTGCTGGAACTGACGTTCGAGTTCGCTTTGTAATTGTTTGAGGGGTCGCATCAGGGTGGAGACTACAGGCGATTTGCCGCTGGATGCTTCACCCACAAGACCGACATTAATCACAGACGGTAGCTCATAGTCATCTGAGTCTTTGGAAATTCGGATATATCCTTTAGTTCCAATTAGGGACGCGGTAATGGGCAGTAGTCCTGCCAGGAAAAATTCAGGGCGCAGCCGTCGCACTCGCGCCATGTGTTTGATAGGGTTGGCAAGATTGGGATGGAGAAAATCTTCCAGATCGAGCTTGATCTTTTCTAGCTGCTCTAATCGTTGGATATCTTTGAGCCGTTCTGAGCGAGTATCCTGGAGTTCCCGTTCGGCTAACCGTTTTTCGGCAATCTCTTTGATTTCTCGCTTCGAGCGTCCCCAGTCTTGAGCCAATTGGAGCAAGGCAATGTCAAGTTCAGAATCGTCAAGGTTGCGATTCAAAATTTCGTCAATCTGTTGGCTTAGGCGTTCAGTAAGTGGTTTCTCAGTAACGGAAGGAGTCGGCTGTGGAAGAACGCCCTCGGCAAACTCCGAGTTAGACTCACCACCCTGGCGACTCCTGTTAGATTTGCCCACTCCATTGTTAGCAAACCCAGAACCAGCATTACGCCCCAATTCTCGTTTGATGGCATCTTTGATGTGAGCGGGACACTGTTGTTCAAATGTTGCCCTGTCTAGTTTGCGAATTTTCTTCCAGCAGCTTTCTTCGCCTCCGACATATAAGGCTGCTGGGTGACAGTGTGTAGGGTCAACTGACTTGAGGATGCGGTCTACTCGATCTGAGTCAATGCCCAGGTTAGAACCAGCGTAGTGAGCTAGGGTGGTGGCGTCGCCGCTGACCCGTATTCCATTCTCACTCGTCCAATTCGCCCATCCATACCATTCCTGGATTGCGATCGCGAGGGCTTCAGAGCGATCGCCCGTCGGGTTGGCTCCATTCAGGATATCTCGGCTGGTAGTGTGTCCCAGCATTTCTATCGGGATGCTTCCCGGTACAACATCTCCTGGAAGGGTAGGAGTGCTAGCGGCTACTGATGTTTTGCTCCGAGTTGACGTGGGATAGATTCCGACGCTACCAAGTGTTTCTACTGCGGGGGGAGCAACTCGGTTGATGGACTCATAGGGGTTTCCGCTCGGCCCAATCGTCGGTGCGAGTACCGTAAAGCGTCCCTCTCCAAGGGCTTCGCCAACATGCTTGCCACCAGGGGCTAGAGCGAAGTTGGTAAAGTCGGGTTTTTGTTTTACCCGAATGCCAACGCGCCAGCCACCAGAATGCGATCGCTCTAAAAAGGGTTCAGCCCCTGCTTGAGTCTGAACCTGAGACGCCACCTCAAGCGCAGCACTTTCACACTCAGAGGAACTGGCGAATTGCTTAACGTCGAAGTCTAGCCAGATTGTGTTGTTCCATCCCCCCAGCGTTCCGATGCCATTAATAGGGTTGGCGAACCAAAGTTCTAGCTGTTTGTCAGTGGGCAGTCGTTTCTGAAATTCTTTGTGGTTGACCAGATGTGGGGTTCCACACTCATCTAGATAGCTGGGGTTTTTTCCGGTGAAGAGTGGCTTAGGCGTTACCCCGTCTTTTTCATACTCGATTTCTCCCTTCTTGTTCCGCTTGGGATAGTTGTGGGGGTCTTGAGCGGGTGCAACGGGTAACGGTGGTAGCCCTAACGTCGTGAGCCAGTTAATTGTTTCAGCTCGCTCTTGTAGGGTTTTGGGGGAGATGCCTGGTTTGCTAGGTGTTTTTACCACGAGCCTCTCCCTTTCTTAGCATCTGTGTACTTGGGGTAGCTCTGCCAGCTTTTAGGCGTCGGACTTTTTGCGATCGTTCGAGGGTTTGCAGGTTTTAACATTGCCTTACTTTGCCGTAACTGTATTACGTTGCTTTACCTGCCCCTTGCTCTTATTTTGCTCTCATGTGGTAAGGTGGATCTAAGACAGCGCAAACTGTCTCCCCTCGAAAGAGGGAATACATAAAGGTAAAATAAATGAGTAAGGAGCTAGGGCATTTATGTGGTAATGGGTGTCTTAGCTCTGGTTCTTTTTTGGTGCTTTTTGGCTTATGCTCCTTTTCGGGTTTGATCGATCATTATAATCTCGATTGTTAATTCTAATGATCGAGTTAATATTAAATCAGTTTTGAACCTTTGACTAGACTAATGGTGAGTGTTCCCGATCTTTCCGTACCTTCTGTTGCCTCCTCTCTTCCGACAGATCCTCCGACAGACCAATTTGCTTGTCGCCTGAGGGAGTTAGTGGAGTATTACAAGCAACGCTACGGTAGCTACAATGCCTTGGAGCGGCATACTGAGGTACGTGCGGGAACAATTCGGTCTTGGACTGTACTCTGGCAATCGAATCCCGAATCTCCAACATTGCCCAATTTGGGGTTGTTGCTTAAGTTCTGCTACCGCTTGGGCTGGTCTTTCAGGGATTTTTCAGAATTTATGGAAGGGGACGAGTCTGTAGTCGCGTTTGCAGAGCGGATTGATGCTAGGCTTCAGTCGCCACCTCAAGAGGTTCTCAGCACTTGTGAACCTCCGTTTCAGAGTGAGGCTTCTTCTAACGAACTGAGCTATTCCTCTCCCACTTCTCCTCTGGTGTGCCTTGAGTCTTGTCAGAGCGTTTCTCCAACTTTAGGCTCTACTGCAAATGGGTCGCTGATGGGGTCTAGAGAAGAAATGACTCAGCAGGATGTTCAAGGTGCTATTGCTCAGCACCTTTTTTCCTTAGCAAGATTGACAGGTACGTCACAGTTATTTAGGCTACGGTCTGTAGTTTCGGGGTTACCCCCCAAAAAAAAGGCTGTGATGACGATGGATCAAGAGTTCATTCGTTTTGTCTCCCCTTACGCTCCAATTAGACTCAAGAATTTAGTGATAGCTAGCGGTATCGAGCGTGGTTGGACTGACGAGCGCTGGGAAAAGGCTCAATGTGACATGGACTTTTACAAAATTATCATGGGTATCATGGGGGATTGCGTATATGATTTCACACTTGAGTCGTTGAAGACGCTGACTCCTCATCTATACGAAGTTGTTTCTTGGGACGAAAATCATTATCCTGTTCTAAATACAACTTATACTTATAAGAACCGGGAGCGGGAACTGATTCGCCTTCTAGAGAATGGACATGGTTTCCCAGGTGTATCCGCCATTTAAAAACTTTCCATTTTAATTCGGGGATTTCTATAATTTTTCCTCGCAATGTTTCTAGTTTCCCTGCCCATTTGAGAGGACAGCTTAATGGGGCTGTGGCTTCTCTATAATTTATTTCCTGTTGACAGAGATGATGACTGTCCAGTTTGAGTTCGTCAAACAGTTTGATTAATGCTTTATTTTTGTAAATAATTGGCAATTCATAATTTAAGAGTGTAATACCAGTTGGATTTTTGTCTTGTTCCAATTGCCATGTGAGAACTATTAGTTTGCCATTAGCGATAGCCATTTCATAGGTTTTTTCGGCCTTAGACCAAAGTCTAAGATTTCTGTTGATATAGACGATGCTCCAGAAAGCACCGTTACTTTGTATTATTTCAATTTTGTGACCAATAAACTCTAGCTCTTTCATTACTGGGCTTTTGCAAAATTGTATTTCTCAATACAATTTAACAAAGTTTTAGTAAACTGGTGCTGGAGCTGAGGTGAAAAGTTTTAACTAATTTCGCGGAATTCTCCATTTTTCTATAAGGTAGGGTAGTTCATTGTTCAATGCCTCTATTTATAGCATCACTCAACATTTGCCAAAGTTCAGTAATTATGTTAACCTTGCCCGTCGCTCGCACTGCTTGAATTACGGTTGATCTATTGACATTGTTCTGGTATCTGTGTTTATGAATTTATTCCTTTTCATTTTTAATTCATAAATAAATCCGCATTGATTACACATAAATGAGTCGTTCCATTTACGAAATTCTGGCAGGTAGACTTCTTGTTCATATTTTGCCTGGACTTCTCTCTTTTTCTTGATGCAGTAGACGCTTATTGCCACGGTAGGTATGGCCATCAGTAACAGCAATCCTCTGGACAAGTCTAAGCTTCGTCCGATGAAGGCGGTAGAGATGATTGACCCTACTGCTCCATACTTATATGCCTTGCCAACTTCTTTCCTTTTGGGGGGTGCGACCCGCTTGGCTAGTTTTGTTGTGTGTTGGGTCTTCGTGTGGAGTTTGCCGTGTACGCGGTCTATAACATCACCGTTTAGGCTACTTGAGAAGCCGCCTGTTTGGGTACTAATAACTGTACCGCTTTCATAGATTAGAGAGACTTTTGTCGCAGATGAAGAGTTGCACTTAGGACACTTGCATGATCGTTGATTTGTCAGCATAATCGTGTTCCTTAATCTAGTTCGAGCGAACGTTCATGTCGTTGAGTCGATTTGGGTTTAGTTTTTGACTTCAAGAGTTCCTGCTCAATAAGTTGAAAGTCCCTGAGGTGTTGTTCTGTAAGAACAGATGCGATCGCTTCCCAGCCATCATCTTGAGGTTTAGCTCTCATGATTTCTGAAGAGTCTTGTGAAGAAAAAAGCGATAGCTGTCCGTTAGACCATTCTCCTTTGTAGTTTTTGCCCTCTAGCTTTGAGGCTTTTGACCTAGCGAGTAAATCCCTTAAGACCCTAGCAACAAACTGTGTCCGCTCCTGCTGAATCGTTGAAACTGAAGTAGAAGTGGCTTCTCCCTCCTGCCCAATAATGGAGTCGCTATCTGACTTTGGTGGAGTCTCCGTGCGACGGGTGGTGGAGCCTGCGAACTGCGTTACTAGCTCCTCGATGAGCGGGTTGTCACTCTTGTTGTATTGGACTCCCCGGTGCTGCTGTAGTCCGGTGAAGCTGTAAGCTTTGCCCAACTGGTTGCCAGCGAATGCAACTCCCTGGAGTTCGTAGCTAATCCCTTTGGGTTTTCCGGTGCGGGTGAATCCTGTCTTGACCTCCACTCCTGCTTTTTGCAGTCGAGAAATGACGACAGCTAAAGTCGGTTTGTCGGCAGTTACTCTGTCGATGATTTCCTGTAGCTGCGCCTTGATGGACTGTTCTGGCGGATTAGGTCGGATTCCGGCTTCGTATTTTTCCTTTTCCCGCTTGATGCGCCTTTGTTGTCCCGTGCTGGGCGCTCTCCGGTCAGTTTCCCAACTTGGCTGAACTTGAATCAGTGCAAACTCTCTTTCAAGTTCTCTCAAGGCTCGTTCGGAGCGCCGCCAGTCCTGCCAGCTCGATACCGCTTTACCATCGGTCATCCTAACCCGATTAGCGACGATGTGGAAGTGAGGGCGCTCCAGATTGTCTGGTGTCTTTGTATCGTTGTGCCGATACAAAACCCACTGGCACTCTTCAAACCCAATCCTGTTGAGATACTCTTGGGCAAAAGACAGAGCTGTCTCGTTGTCCAGTTTTTCTGATGGATGTGGGCTAAGAGAAAAATGTGCGACTGGAAGCCGTACTCGATGAGATGCCCGTGCCACCGCATTGAATTCTTGCACGAGTTCAGCGCGTGTGGTTCTTAGCATATTGCCGCCGATATACTCTGCCCCTGGCTTACTTGTGATGTAGCGTAATATTCCATCAAAGTCTTCACCTTTGGTGACTTTGCCGATCATGAAAACTTAAGCTGTCACGCCTGCAAGTTGCATTATGACAATTGCTAAAAGCCTCGATATTACTGGATTAGGGCATTTTGAATTTTGAATTTTGAATTTTGAATTGCTTATCTGCGTTGTGTCGGCAGATTAGTTAAGTTTTGAAGCTCGGCTTGAATGGTTTTGAGAAGCTCTTGGACTTCAAGAGTTGTTCTTATAGCTTCCTCACTGTTGGAGATATCTTGGCCAAGCTTGAGGGCTGTATTCATTGCCTTAACTTGCTGGTTTAAGTTGATTCCGATTTGTCTGAGTTGTACAGCTACTAAATAATTCACCTCTGGTATTCTCGGTGAAATTTGCCGTTTTGAGGCACAACGTCTCAGGTATTCGCTCAAGTTTAGTCCTGCTGACTTAGCTCTGGATTTCCAATTCTCTTTCTCTTGAGGGGTTACTCTCAGAATGATGATTTTATCTTTACTTCTTGCCATTCAAGTCATCCCCGTAGAGTTATTGCTGGAAGGCGGTTGCAACTTTTAGGCGGCTAAGCCATCGTTTGTTTCTTTGTAGAGGGCACTGCTTGCTAGCCTTAAATAGAGGTATCCAATTTCCTCGTTGTCTTGTGCTAACTGGCTTTGAAGGATAACTGCTTTTTCTTTAATGGGGTTGACGCAGCTTACTTCTTGATATTGACCAGCTGATTCAAGGTATGGTATCAGCTCATTGTATATCTTATCTTGAAACGCTATATTTTCTTCTCCACTATGGAAAATAATTTGTAGAACAACTGGTTTGTATTCTTCTTGATGTAAAGCTTGAAGGAATTCTCCAGAGTCGATTATTCCACTGATGTTTGCGCTTATCTCTGAGATTTCGATAGGTCTGGTTGTTTCTTTTTGCATCTTCATGGTTTATCGTGATGTTGTGAATTTTTGATTTTAGTTACATCTAATTTCAGAAATTGATGGCAGCTCCATTTTTGACAAATCTGTGCTGTCACTGCTGATACTGCTCAACGATCTAGCCTTTGTTGTCTTAGGCTGCGATGGAGGAATTCTGCGCGTTTAAGGGGTGTTCCCTGGATGGAGTGGCTGCGATGTCTCTTCTGCTAATCTTCGATTCTCCCCAAGCCCAGATGCTAGGGAACATATCTGCAAACATCCAAGCTTTGAATTCTTTGGCAACAGTTGGGGAGCTTTGGGACACTAGGCGATTGAGTCCAATTAGATTGACGGCTATTTCGTTGCCTGTTGTTCTATCAGCCCAGGTTACCTCGCTCCAGTGCTTAATCTCGTTGGCTAAAAGACCCATTGCCATTAAGTTTTTAGCAAATTTGACTGGCTCCGTAATCAGGTTGCGATGTTGAGCTATGTTTTCGAGGTGTAGAGCATTGCAAGTATCGCTAGCAACCCACCACAGAGAGCTTAGCGTTCCGATGATCCGGATTGGCTGTCCCTTGAATGTTACTGCCAAGCAGCTGGCATGGGGTGATTCTTCCATAGGTTTCTCCTTTTCGGTATGAATATGTGATCGATGTTTGATGTGGCTTTTGCGAATATTCGACTTTAAGCGGGCGAGGCGTTGCAGCCATACTCACTCATGACAAGTCTTTACGCTACTTGAAGCCACTCGTCAGGGGTGTGTTCTACCTGTTGTGCTTGTAGTTGGTTCTCGGGTTCTCCAAATTCCTTGACTAGCCAACGCTCGAAGTCTGCAATCAGTTCTAGGTTGTCGCACAGTGCGATCGCTTGCTGTACTCCCAGAGCATTGACCAGTACGGTTCGCGTCACACCTCTTTTGGTTCTGATTTTCTTGACAGTCCAGTTGTAGTAATCTACTCCGGCGTTCTCCAGACCTTGCTCGATGTCGCATTCGCTGTTTCCCTGAAACAGGTTCAGCGAGAATGCTTTGCATAGGTCAGGGAGTACCCAATAGAAGTCGTGGAGCGTTCTGACTAGTCGGATGCGGTGGTTGTTAAATCTAAATTCCAGGCAGGTGGGTAGGTTGTTCATGATTGTGTTCTTGGGGAGTCGTCAATTTCTGTGAATGCGATCGCATTCCACACGCTTTGTGGTGGATGTTGAATGCTTTCTCCTCTTTTAATGACCTAAATGGAGTTTTCGGTTGCCTATCGCCTTAAATAACAGGCGGCTTGTTGTCCTTTTGACCAGCTTGAGCTTCAATTAACCTCAAAAAACTTGTTAATGGACTGCAACCGGGGGTTTGGGGGGGGGAAGGGGCCACCCCCCAACAAGACAAGCGCTGTCTGCAAAGGGCGGGAGAGGGAAAATGTATATACCAGCGCTTGGCTTGCTCCGGGGAAGGGGGCGTCTTCTTGTTTTCAATGTAGTGCGAGAATCGGGGATTGTGAAGGGAAAACCGACCAATTTGCTCGAAATCAACCAAAAGGAAGAAGCCATTACAGAGAATTTGTCACAACTTACTGATCGCTCTAACTGGAGATAGAGGGAAAGACGCTCCGAAACCCTTGATTTTTCATCCTTTTTAAAAATTCAAAATTCAGCCCAGTGATAGAGAGCAAGCGTCAAACCACAAAACCTTCAGCATTCTAGCGTTTTGAAAAAATTCCCCTCTATCTTATGGTTAATTGTTGCAACAACAGCGAAATTGCTAGGACTTTATTGAGGTCAAAAACCTGTATTTTAGAGCCGCATTGGAGCTACGTTGGAGCTACATTAGAGCCGCGTTTTTTGGCATTTTTCACCTGTAAAATCTAGCCTTGAACAATTTTTTGGCTCTCTTTTGACTCTATTTTGGCTCTCTCTTGACTCTATTTTGGCTCTATTTCAAAGTGAGTCATTAAAGAATAGTTTGACTTAAGGCGAATGGCAAGACCAAAAAAGAAAAGAATACCTGATTTAATTGTTGCGCTCGATTTCGGCGGTTCGCTAACCAAAGGAATTTATACGAATTCTCCGAGTTCTTGTAACTTACTTTCGATGGAACCGGAAGTAATTAGCGTACCGAAAGCTGGAATTGAGAGTTACGAAGCAACTAAACTAGGGACTCCCGATCCGGCTGATTCGGCTTGGCTGGGTTTAGATGAAGAACACTACTATGCTGTGGGGTATCTGGCGAGTTCTCAGTTTAATGCCAATCCCGGATTGTCTTCCTTTAAGTACGAACGAGCTTTATTTAAGACGCTAGCCGCCGTGTGGGTAGCTTCGTGTCGGCTGGGGTTGAAGAACAAGTTTTCAGCAGCACTTTGTACTTTATTGCCGCCAGGGGAATATGATAACGCCTCAAGGTTACGCGAGATGATTGCCAATAAGTTGAAGGATTTTGAGACGCCCACAGGTATCCTCAACGTGTCGCTTAACAATTGGGACTGCAAGCCAGAGGGAAGTGGCGTGTATCTCTATTACTCTCATGCTTGTGGTGGAACCCTGAAACAAAAGACCGCAGCGGTGGTGATGATTGGGTATCGCAACGCCTCGGTGTTGGTATCCGAGCGGGGTATCGTGGGTAAGCGGGTGACTTCTAACTTGGGGTTCGTGCGTCTGGTGGAAGCAGTAGAAAAGCGTGTATCTAGTGTTGTTCCCACATCTGTATTAGCATCTGCGATCGCACGAGCTGGAGACAATGTAGAACAGGAGTGCTTACAACCTTTGATTATGTCGAGCCTCCAGAAGGATCGAGAGACAGATTTGGACAGGTTAGTGGAGGCGGTTCGAGCTGCACGAGAACAATATGCGCTTTCTGTTACTAGCTGGCTTAAGGAGGTGTTGCCGAAAGGGCTTGATGAGGTCATGCTCTCAGGTGGAACGGCTGAGTATTTGCAACCTGAGTTGGAAGAGTATTTTACATCCACTCAAGTAGTCTGGAACGGAAATATCCAGTTACCTGAAAGCTTGCAAGACCCCCTGATTGGCAACCGAATGGTTGATGTATACGGTATGTACTGGTACTTCATGACTGTAGTTGGGCAGTCGTTTATGGAGGAAGTCAGTAATACCAAGTTGGCGTGAGTAATAGTAGGGCGGTTTCGGCATTATGAGCGAACGTAGGAATTTTCGGTTTCGGTTTCAGCCCTATGTTTCTACTCTTGATTTTGGTTTGCTCGAGTACCTTAAGGGGATGAAGCAGTGCAATGAGCTAGTACTTCAAGCCGTGAGGGCTTATTGGCTACCCTACGCTCTAAGAGATTTGGGTCTTAAGAAGGGTCAGGCTTTGAAGAAGGCTGTTGAATCTTCGATTTTTGCTCTAGAAAGCCGCATTGAGCAGTTACGTAATGACTTCGGCATAGAGTCTCCGCGTCGAGTACCCGATGTTAATTATTTGACTTCGCTGGTGGAAAAAGAAGCTTCTGCATCTGATTCGGATTCTGACCTTATGGTTTCTTCACCTGAGATGGACAAATGGACTGAATTAGCAGCAGTTCATGTAGATACAGGCGGTTTGTAGCAATAGCTAATGTGGGTACTGACTCGTCGAGCGTCATTGCAGACTTTGTAATTAAACACTTCTCGGGCTTGAACTATAGCGGTTCTCATTTCGATGAGGTACAGGGTTCTGGGGAATTGGGAATTGGGAATTGGGAATTGGGAATTGGGAATTGGGAATTGGGAATTGGGAATTGGGAATTGGGAAT
>JAIUYC010000030.1 GCA_020216575.1 Coleofasciculus sp. S288
AATTGGGGCAGTGGAGGAAGAAGGAGTCATAAGCGTATAGTCGGTTTATCGCAGAGCGTTCCTTCTTTATATTTTGTAACAAATAAGCTTTAAAACTCGTCAACGAACCTTTGAACCTCGCGAACGAACACCTAACCTCAGAATGGGAAATGAGTCTACCATCTGAAAACTTGCTCAAAATTCTTCCAGTAAACCTACAACCAAAGATTGATGGAGTGCTTTTTTATGTTCCATCCTTAGGCTGATAAACTCCCATTAGCAGGTTGTTATCCTTAGCTTCAGATAACCAAAGTCGGAGACACAAGTTAAAGCAAGGGTGCATGCACCGAGCCGAAACCTTGGGTTGCAGAGAACCCAAGGTTTTGTTGTCTCTAACAAGAGTATTTATAGCTAAACATGGGTTGAACCAACTTACGGAGGGAGAAAACTATGACAGCAAGCAAGCAGGAAAGACCGCCGCAGCACCAAGATCAACAACCTGGAATTGAATCAAAAATGACGCCGCAGCCCCAAGCGGAGGATTTTAACTACAAGGGCAGTGGTAAATTGCAGGGAAAAGTGGCGTTGATCACAGGTGGAGATAGTGGCATTGGTCGTGCTGTTGCGATCGCCTATGCCAAAGAAGGAGCCGATGTGGCGATCATATACCTAAATGAACACCAAGACGCCGAAAAGACCAAACAAATGGTCGAAAAAGAGGGACGTTCTTGTCTTACCCTTGCTGGTGATATTGGGGACGAGAAGGTTTGCCAGCAGGCAGTTCAACAGACCGTTGATAAGTTTGGCAAACTCGATATTTTGGTCAACAATGCGGCTGAACAGCATCCCAAACAGAGCATTGAAGAGATTACCGCCGAACAGTTGGAGCGTACTTTCCGCACCAATATTTTTTCGATGTTTTACATGACGAAAGCCGCATTGCCACACCTTAAAGAAGGAAGTGCAATTATCAACACCACTTCTGTAACGGCTTATAAGGGCAACGAAAAATTGCTCGACTATTCATCGACGAAGGGAGCAATCGTTGCATTCACCCGCTCCTTATCCCAATCTCTAGTCGAAAAAGGAATTCGAGTCAATGGCGTCGCCCCTGGCCCCATCTGGACACCGCTCATCCCCTCAACTTTCCCGGCTGAGGAAGTTGCAAAATTTGGTCAGCAAGTGCCGATGAAACGAGCCGGTCAACCGGAAGAAATCGCACCCAGCTATGTCTTTTTAGCATCCGATGACTCCTCTTACATGGCGGGTCAAATCTTGCATCCTAACGGCGGTGAAGTTGTCAACGCTTAAGGATAGTGAAGTACCTACACTGCTCTGTTCGATTGCCGTGTAGGTTTCCCGTTTCATTCACCGTTACCACGCCACCAACTTAGTGAGTAGTTGACTGTGACGTTACCTCCGAGTAAGGATGCGTCACCCTAAATTTCTTTATGGGGTTCTTACTTTTGACTTTCCTTGACTTATTTTCCTGACAGCTTAACCAGGCCAATTCCACCAAAGTAGAGTCCGACTACAGCACCAGCGAGTAAGGTTTGGGTCAGCGGGTCAGTAGAGGGAGTCAACACAGCTCCCAGCACCGTTGCTCCCAGGATAACGACACGCCAACCCGCAATCATTTGCTCAGAAGACACGATTCCCAAATAACCCAGTAAAAGCTGAATAATCGGAATTTGAAAGGCTAAGCCGGTGCTGAACATTAAGAGCAGGACGAATTCAAAATACTTGTCAATTGACCACAACTGTTCGACAACATCTGCCCCATAACTGATGAAGAAATTCAGGGCAGCAGGAATTAGGGCGATGTAGGCAAATGCCAAGCCGACGAAAAACAGGATACTTGAACCCAAAACGACGGGTCCAATCAAGCGTCGTTCGCGGCGAGTCAGTCCTGGTAAAACAAACTGGATAATTTGGTAAAGAATAAAGGGACTGGAAACGAGTAAGCCACTATATCCGGCAACTTTCAGGGAGACAAAAAAGAATTCTCCTGGAGCCAGTTGCAGAAACTTAACTCCCCGTGCTGGGACTTCGAGCAACTGGACAATTGGCTTGACAGCTAAAAAGCAGCCAGTGACGCCCACAGCTACAGCAATCAAGGAGTAGAAAATTCGCCGCCGCAACTCCTCTAGGTGGTCGAATAGGGACATCTCGACATCATGGGGGAGTTCGTCGAGGTAGTCATTTTCCGGTTCGTCTGAATTTTGCTGGCTTGCAGTCTCTACTTCAGAAGGCGTCATCGGTTTGGGTAGTTTCGGGACACGCTAACTATTGTATCGAGGTCAGCAGCAGTACTGATCGCACTGTTCGCGCTCGCTTTAAAGAGGAGGCAGGGGGAGAGGGATGTTCATTGTATAGTTCCCCAGAATTCCATTAGAGAGGGCTTGGCGCAAGAGGTCAGTAAATAAAAATCATGTCCTCATAGATACTGTCTTGACCTGTCAAGACAGTATCTACAATGCCGAACGTAAAAAATTGGGATGCTCGCTAATGCTTTCAATCAGTCCCCCAAGTTATTACTTGCGCAATAATATCGGTTCGCCAGTGGAATATTTGGCTAATAGCTGGGAAATATCTGGATCGTACAGTCGCAGATAATTCCAGTAATTGGCAAAAACTTGCTCCACATAGCCCTTGGTTTCTGAAAAGGGAATCCGTTCAATAAAGCTATCTGGGTCGCTGAAACCGTATTTGGCGAGCCAATTTGCCACATTGCCAGGGCCAGCATTGTAACTAGCAACAGCTAACAGAGAGTTGTTATCATACTCTGCATGGGTATGGTCTAGATACCAAGTGCCTAGTTTAACGTTGTCATTGGGGTCTTCTAGGTTGTATTCCTTGAGTTGAATTTTTTGAGCAATCCAACTACCGGTTCCTGGCATCACCTGCATTAAACCCGTAGCACCTGCAACGGAGCGGATTTTCGGTTCAAAGCGAGATTCTTGTCGAATTAGACCGGTTACCAGCAAAGGATTGAGCTGGCGCTGTTGCGACCAGTTGACAATATGTTCCATGAATGGTATTGGGAACAAGGCATGCCAGTATTCAGGAGATTGGCGCAGCGTCTTCCATTGCGATCGCTCTTCTGGGGTTTCTCGCAAGCTCAAATACCACACTTTATTAATGCCCACCAAATTATCCCCGACTCCCAACCGCATTACCCCATCGGTAAATTGCTCGGCAACCGTTGGCTCTTGTAGGTTCTTGAATTCCGTTTGCCAAACCGCCCAAGCCTCGCGATTTTGACCTAGCTGGTAGAGTTCTTTAAGGGGGTCAGAGCCAGCAGGGAGTAAGGGGCGCACAGGCGGTTGTACAACCTTGGGAGTTAAGTGTCGCACGCTGGTAAAGTCTCCGACATTCCAACCCAAAAATTGAGCAGAGCGCCACGCATAGTAAGATTCTGGATACTTGGCCAATACATGCTCGAAAGCGTCTCTTGCCTCCTGTTGACGCCCTAACTGAGCCGCCCATCTCCCAACCCAAAACGCGGCTTCAGGAGTCCGTTCGCTATCCGGACTTTGGGTGGTAATCGGTTGCGCCCATTGCCATGCTTCTTGTAACTTTCCATCTTTCGCCTTAGCTTTAGCAATTTTCCAGCGATACTCAGCAGCAGCATTGGAACTGGCATATTGAGTCAACACCATCTGACGAGCTTGGGCGGCAGACGTGCGGCTTCCCAAAGCGTCTAGAATTTCAGCTTTAGAAAGCAACGCCTCTGCCGCTTCATCGGGGAATTTGGCAATTACCCGATCCAGATATACTAGCGCCTCTTGGGACTTAGAGAGACTGGCCAGACGCCGCAAGCCGAGTCCGGTTTCCCTAGCATCCGGAAATCCCTGAACTAGCTGTTGATAGGCGATTTTGGCTTCAGCTCGGTTCCCTGTCAGGGGGTAGCCGCGGCCGGCTGGATAGGCAGTGCGGGGAGTACGGGGAGCTTTGGCATAGGCTTTACCAGCTTTACCATACTCTTGAGTTTGCCAGTAGCCAAAGGCGATCGCTTGCCAGTCTTCGGGTTTTAGCTGGGAGGCATGCTGGTTAACTAAGCGATCGCGAACAGCCCCCATCCCTTTGATTTCAGGGAAATGTTTCGCTAAGACCAACAGGAGAGCCGGTTGGTTGGGATTTTTGCTCAGCCGCTGGGTGACAATTTCATACGTGCGCGGATGAGATGGAAATTTTGCGATCGCCTGATTCCAGTATTCCGGATTCGATTTACCCAAGACATACAGGGCTTCTGCTGCTACTGGCTCAGTTGGATAGTTTTTCAGGATATCATTCCAAGCTTGTTGGGCTTTGGCTTTGTCCCCCATCACGTCATAAGCTTGGGCGCGTTTGAGGGTGATGTGAGGCGCCAAAACTGGATACTCTGCCTCCAGTCCTTCCAGCAATTCGAGAGCCTTTTCTCCCTGTTTTTGTTGAATCAAATCAGAGGCTAGGAGATAACGGGCGCGATATCGATCCAGAGAATGGCGTCCAGAGGTAAAGGAAGAAACCATGTCCCCTTTGGCTAACGCTTCGAGTTGTGATGCCCGTTGCGCGGGTGGCAGTGACACCAGTGGCAGAACTGCCGATTTGGCATCTTCCCGGGTCGGGCTTAAGAGATTCTGAGTTTGTTCCCCACCCGTCCATCGTCCTAGCAAACCCGTCATTTTCAGGGTTAACAGTGACGATCCGAGCAGCGCACATAGCACTAATCCTGCCCCTACAGCTACTGGAGTTTTAATTGTCCGTCCCTTTAGCATTAATCCTCGTTTACCCAACACTGGCACAACCTTTTAATTTTGCTTGACTGATTTCAGCTCGAAGTAAGAAAGCGCTCTGCTTAGACTAGTGCAGTCAAGACACGACCTGCAATATTTTTAGTTATCCGAACACTGTACAAAATACAGGTCAGTGTGCTCTTAGCAAAGACATGAATTTTTTCTAAAAGTTGCTTTCCCAAGGGGGAATTAGGGAATAGGGAGTCATCGTCCGTTTGGGTTGCCAAGTCCCCACCCTCAACGAAACGGAGTCCTTTTAGGACGAAGTGGAGTAGGGTGGGGTCGTTGATTGACCGTTTCTAGGTGTAGCACATCAACGGTGAACTGATGGGATTTCTCCCAAATTTAGGTAACTGAGGAGCATGGATGTAAGCTCCTATACTGGTGATTAGGTCTTCATGGATAGAGCAAGGAATGGAAATTCGAGTAACGGATGCACCACGGGTAGACTGGACTGGTGATGCTTTGGCAATTGGATTATTTGAAGATGCTATAGAGCTGACTGGCGATCTAGCTCAGCTAAATGAGAAGCTGGCGGGTACGCTCAAAGAATTGATTGAAGAAACAGAATTTAAGGGAAGCGCTGGCAGCAGTGCTGTAACCCGCGTGGGTGCAGGTAGCTCTATTCGTAAAATTATGCTCGTGGGTCTGGGGAAAGCAGACGCTCTGGGATTAGACAGTGTGCGCCGTGCAGCGGCAGCGATCGCACGCTTGGCAAAACAGCAAAAGAGCAAAACGCTGGGAATTAGTTTACCAGTGGTCAATGATGACTCAGCAGGAACAGCGCAAGCGATCGCGGAGGGCTTGGTGCTCGCGCTACACCAAGATAATCGCTTTAAGTCCGAATCAGAAGACAAAGGAATCAAGTTGGAACAGGTGGAGATCCTAGGACTGGGAGGGCAGGACGCGGCGATCGCAAAAGCTCATGCCCTTTGTACGGGTGTGATTCTAGCACGGGAATTGGTTGCTGCTCCGGCGAATGCGGTAACGCCTGTCACGATGGCTCAAACCGCAGAAGCGATCGCACAAGAACACGGACTTGCGGTGGAAATCCTGGAACGGGACGAGTGTGAAAAGCTGGGGATGGGGGCTTTCTTAGGCGTTGCTCAAGCCTCCGATTTGCCCCCAAAGTTTATTCATCTAACCTACAAACCTGAAGGGACACCGAAACGTAAATTAGCGATTGTCGGCAAGGGTTTGACCTTCGACTCCGGTGGCTTGAATATTAAAGTTGCTGGTAGTGGCATCGAGATGATGAAGACGGATATGGGAGGTGCAGCTGCCACGTTGGGTGCGGCAAAAGCGATCGCTCAACTCAAGCCGGATGTTGAGGTTCATTTTATCAGTGCAGCGACAGAAAACATGATCAGCGGTCGTGCCATGCATCCGGGCGACATCCTCACCGCATCCAACGGCAAAACGATTGAAATCAACAATACCGATGCTGAAGGACGCCTGACGTTAGCGGATGCCTTGGTGTTTGCCGAGAAGTTGGGAGTGGATGCGATCGTTGATTTAGCCACGCTGACAGGGGCTTGTATTATTGCCCTAGGCAACGATATTGCTGGACTGTGGTCAAGCGATGATACCCTAGCCTCTCAACTCAAGGCGGCCTCGGAAGCGGCTGGCGAAAAATTATGGCAGATGCCCATGGAAGAGAAATACTTCGAGGGTATGAAGTCACCCATTGCTGACATGAAGAATACAGGACCGCGTGCGGGAGGTTCTATTACGGCTGCCCTCTTCTTAAAGCAGTTTGTCAAAGAGACACCTTGGGCGCACTTGGATGTTGCAGGTCCAGTCTGGTCAGATAAAGAAGACGGCTGTAATAACGCTGGTGCTACCGGCTTCCCGGTTCGTACCCTTGTGAACTGGGTATTGAGTCAGTCTTAGGCGAGTAGTAAGGTGGGCAATGCCCACCCCACGAAACTCATCAAAGAAAACCAATTCCCAATTCCCAAAAAGTGTGACTTGTATGTGCAACACCTAACTAGGTTAGAGCATTTTGAATTTTGAATAGCTTACTTCTGTTCTGGATGAGTTGCTTCTGGAGAGGAAGCTCCCATCTGGCTGATTGTGTCAATTAACTGGTATAAACGTCCGGAATCTCGTCGGTTGAAGTAAAAAACAAGACGAGGAAGGTCAGCGGTTTCATCCGGTAATTCTTGAGGTAAAGCTTTGCTTTTTTCAATCCGTCCCTTCACTAAGATGTCGCTAAACTCTTCATTTAACTGCTCGACATCAGCGTTGGATAACTCAGATTTGAGGCGAATAATGAATTGATCGCCAACGTAGCGGCTGGAGTGATAGACGCGGTAAAAGTTATTAATTGCTTCGTAAGCTACCTGTAAGTTGTCGGTAACTGTATAAAGACTTGTATCTTCGGGGCTGACCAAGCCGCGCTGAATTAAATGGTTGCGAATATAGGCATCCCATTCTTGCCAGTAAGTGCCTCCCTCTTGATCAATCAATACCACAGGGATGGGACCGGATCTCCCAGTCTGACAGAGTGTTAGGCATTCAAACGCTTCGTCCTGAGTGCCAAAGCCACCTGGAAATAGGGCAATGGCATCGCTTTCTCTTAAGAAAAATAGTTTGCGGGTGAAGAAATACTTGAAATTAATCAGCTTGGGGTCGCCTTCGATAAAGGAATTGGCTCCCTGCTCGAACGGCAGCTCAATATTTAGACCAAAGGAATTTTCAGCTCCAGCACCTTTGTTCCCCGCCTCCATGATGCCACCTCCAGCCCCCGTCATGACCATAAATCCCTGCTGCGTTAAATAACGAGCAAACTCAGTGGCTAACTTATATTCGGGAGTCTCGGGAGCGATGCGTGCCGAACCAAAAATCGTTACTTTCCGAACGTGCCGATAGGGATAAAACGCTTGAAACGCCCGCTCCATGTCTTGCACGGAGGCAGTTAAGATTTTCCAGTCCAGGCGATCGATCTCCTCTTCAGATAGGCGTACCACTATCGACAGCACCCGTTGAATCCATTTCTTATGTTCTAGAGTGGGTAACTTGTCAATCAGTTCTGCTAAATCGTCTTGAAGTGATTTAAGGGCATGCTCAGAAGGAGATAGAGTCATAGCTTCTTTACCTACGGCACTCTATTTTATCGAGATTTAGATTAGCTTGGGAAGGATTTGTATCGTTTCATACATTTTTTTGTCATGAATTACTTAGGAAATTGAACAGGCTGCCTCCGCTTAATTTGGGAGTTGGCAAACCAATACTAGTACAGCGCGGCGGAAATGAGCCTACTATCTGAAACTTACTTAAAAGTTTAGAAATAAAGCTTTTTGACTTTTGAATGCGTGACTTCCAAGGTAGCGGTACTAGTTGCGGTGGTTGTTACTGTAGCGAATTCTGGCTCCAGCCCACTGAAGCTTTTCCCGGAGTGTTTGGTAATAGGAATAACTCTCTCGCAGAATCACAAACTTAGCATAACAATCCGCCATCCGAACATCCACTCGCTGTCCAGGCCAGATTGTGGTGGCAAGCACTCCATCCATCCAAAGCTTGGTGTTGAGTTCATAGTCACCCAACGGCCAGATGCTGACGACAGAACCGGCGGGCAGAACGAGGGGACGACTGGAAAGACTTAAGGGGCAAATGGGCGTCACCACCAGTGCTTCCATGCCATCGTGCAAAATTGGTCCGTTAGCGGAAAGGGTGTAGCAAGTCGAGCCAGTGGGTGTGGCAACTAACAGCCCATCTCCCTGGTACTGATCGACAACTTCCCCGTCAATTTCCATTTCCAGTATGGCGGTAATCATGCGATCCGCTGAGGCAGGTTTGACGCACATTTCATTGAGGGCGAGAAAGCGATCGCTCACGGGTTGAGTGTTCGTGCGATCGCCCTCAAACACCGTTGCCTGCACCATCATCCGCCGTTGAAGCGCATAACGATCTTCTAGGAGTCTCTCCCAAACTTTCTCGGTGTCTCTAAATTCCTCAACGGGTTCGGTCAAAAACCCCAGATGTCCCCCCACATTCACTGCCAAAATTGGGGTTCCTTCTGGGGCAAGATGTCTCGCTGCTGCCAGCGCTGTCCCATCACCACCTAGAACCACTGCCAAATCAATCGATTCCATGGCGGAGGCTAAAAAAACGGGGTAGGGATTATCCTTAGCACCACTCGGTCCGATGAGGACGTGGCATTGGTATTTTTCTAATTGGCGAGCGCATTTTTCAGCGCATTTCTTACCTTGAGTATCCCCGCTTTTGTGAACAATAATGACTTGCTTTAGCTGCACGTTGACCTCACCCCTAACCTGTTAACTGCCCCTTGTCTCGAACGCCATTTTAGATAGGAAGCGAGAGGGTGCGAATGCTTTTTTCAAAATTCGGCAAACGCTGGTCAAATTCAGGGGTGGTTGTAGAATAGGTGACCAGCCAAAAGGTATCACCGTCCTGGACTGCGTAGAATAGCTGCTTAATCGGTATTTCCCCTGCCGTCGCTTCTGCCACCATTCGCCCTACCTGATACCGAGCGAGAGGCACTACCTTGGACTCTGTAACTTCATACTGAGTGGAAAGTTGCTCCTTGGCGGACTTGAGGTATTGTTCGAGTGTTGTGCCATCAGGGACTTCTTGCTTAACCACGTTAACGTTGGTTAGCGATCGAGTCTCGGTAGTTTGAGGGTCAAAAGCTACTAAGGCGATCGCATCTGGATTGCGTTTAATCATCTGAATTTTCTCAGCGTAGCCCGGATCGATGGCTTCAAGCTTCTCAGCAATTTGGTCGAGTTCGGTGCTGGGGTTGCCCCCCTCGTAATTTTCGGGCAGCGACAAGACAACCCCTTCGCCTGCGATCGCTTTCCAACCCGCCTCCGGTGTTTGTGACTCATATATTGTCTTGGTTTGGGTTTCTTGTCTGCCTTGAGATGTATCGGTAGCTTGAGGTGTTCTCTCGCCACAGCCAACGATAACACCTAACAGCAACAGACAAACAAACAGTCCCCGAATTTGCTGGCTCATTGTCTAAGGGTTGAAGGTTTTAGGAGTTGAAGGGTAGAAAGGTGAACCTTGAAAGAATGTACTTCAGCCTAAGCTAACGCGCATCTGATTTGCAAGTTGGTAATTTGTCGGATTACTGTAGAACAGGCATGCAAGCCTTGTCTAGGGTATGCGAACTAGATGCAGCCTACCATGCCTGGTTCATTAGAATTGTTGCGCCTTAGTGACGAGATTGCATGGGCAGAAATTCTGCTAACCCTAGATAGCGAATTCCTTGGGGCGTAATTTCAAAACGGTAAGGTAACACCTCAACACCTCGATCCACTGCCTGTCGCAAGAGTTGACCGTAAACTGAATCAAAGCTGTCACCAGGAGCAAAGTGAGTACAATCGCCACGATTTATAAAATAAAGCATCACTGCTCGTGCTTGAGGAAGGAGTGCCATCAGTTCTCGCAGGTGTTTTTGTCCGCGAGTCGTTACTGTGTCTGGAAATAATGCCACATTGCCCTGTGCCAAGGTTGTATTCTTAACTTCCAAATAGATCGGGCGTTCGCAGCGATCGCTATTTTGCGACAGCGTTAATAGCGGAGTGTCTGCTACTTTCTCCGGAACACTTCCACTGAGTAAAAAATCTACACGGCTTTTAAGTTCTTTGCCATAAGGAACCTCACAGCCAATTTTGCTGTAACTGTTCCCTACTTCAGGAAACAACCCTTGTTCCAACGCTAACTTGACTACCCGATTGGGAAGTCCCGTGTTAATCCCTACCCAAGTGGGTTGAGTGTCATGGACTTGAATCATCTCCCAGGTGTAGGACAACTTACGCTTGGGATTGTCACTGCGCGATACTTGAACTAGGCTGCCAGGAGTCGAAACTCCCGTCATCGGTCCGGTATTGGGGCAGTGCGCGATGACGACTTCCCCAGATGCCAGCTCAATATCGGCAAAAAAACGCTTGTAGCGTTTGATTAAAATCCCAGTTTCAAGGGATGGGTAACTATAAATCCAATCAGATGCGGTCATAGAAGTTGGTTGTTGTTTATATCAATTCGCTAAATGTCTGCTACAAATCACTCCCCGTTCGGCGTTCGACTGAGCGCTCACGCCGAAGTCTGAGCGTCACCGAACGCGTCGAAGCCTGCTCCCCCTGCTCCCCCTGCTCTCCATCTGTAGCTTGCCTTAAAGCGAAATGATATTAGATGGGGAAGGTGGAGGAGTATTTTCAGGGAACCCTATCTCCCTGATCAGCAAAGCCTTGCAGCAACAACCTCCTGATTAAGTTAGACTGACCCATGAAATAATAAGTATTTATACAGGTTACAAAACAGGTACTCCGAGCCAGTGAAGCTATTTATTTACCACACTCCCGAACTGACTCCAACCGATAAAGTGCCGGACTGTGCGATCGCGATTGATGTTCTCCGAGCTACAACGACGATTGCTACGGCATTAGATGCAGGCGCTGAAGCGGTTCAGGCTTTCAGCGATATGGAAAAGCTAATGCATGCCAGCGAAAAGTGGCCTGCCGACAAACGTCTTCGAGCCGGTGAACGTGGCGGTGCAAAGGTAGCTGGTTGCGACTTGGGTAACTCTCCCCTCGATTGCACCCCTGAACGAGTCAAGGGACGCCGATTGTTCATTAGCACCACCAACGGCACTCGTGCTTTACACTGCGTGCAGGATGCTCCAGTGGTTCTAGCCGCAGCACTGGTGAATCGTCAGGCAGCCGTGCAATATGTTTTGGCACAACAGCCGGAGACAGTGTGGCTGGTAGGGTCGGGTTGGGAAGGCAGTTT
>JAIUYC010000031.1 GCA_020216575.1 Coleofasciculus sp. S288
AGTCCCAATCCGCCTGGGTTTCCTCGTTGACATTGCGATCGCAAAACCGAATCTCCCAAGTTTCGGGCAGCAGGGCAGCAACCGTAATAATTCCCAAGGGTGGAATAAATGCCTTAACTCCAGCCATTTCCATAAATCGGTCGTAAGACCAAAAGGACTGGGGAAAACGGGGGTAGAGCAATAGTGCTTTCATGATTTCAGCTCTCATAAGAGATTGCTCTACATTTAAGGTTTGGGGTCTCTGGAGTCAATCCTCCTACTGAAAGATTTTAGGCTGAGAACTTAAATAACCTGCTCTCTTCTAGAAAGCGGGCTACTTAAAAAACGGTAAAGAAAGACGCGATCGCTTAGTTTTCGATTCAAAGCAAATACTAAGCAGCAGCAAGACCGTAAGCTGACATTCTCATGATGTCGCGAGTGGTGAAGCCGATATTGCTCAAGGCTTCACCGTAGGCAATCATGAAGTCTTCAACGAGCGCATCTTTTTCCATTCCCAGATTATGAGCATCGTCTGCCACATCGTTAAGCATCCGCCAAACTAGGGGGAGGTTCTGACGGTTGGCTTCTTCGAGTTCGGCTTTGGACGCTTCAAAGTGGTCTTTGAGCCAAACTTCCCCGAAGTTGAGGTGAGTGTACTCGTCTTTCACCACACCTTCGGTGATTTTCCGAGCAAAGGGGTCGGCAACGGGGATGTAGATGTTGTAGGCGGCGATCGCAAAACATTCGATAATTAGCGATTGAATCAGCAAGCAAGTCACCACATTACCCGTTGCTGCTGCCTTCTGGAAGTTGCCGTGCAGGCCGCTAAAGAACGTCCTGGCAAAGTCCATATCTGGCGTGACGCTCAAGTTTCGACCGCAGGATTGAAACCCCTTCATATGGCGGTTCTCCATCTTTGAGAGGCGAATCAGTTCCTCTTTGTGGTCTGGCAGCAGTTCAGCCAGTTTAAGGTAATTGTCGTGAGCTTCCTGTTCGCCTTCAATCACGATCGCATTGATGCGGCTATAGGCGTCCTTGTAGGATTCACTCTGAAAATCAAGCTCTGAGCTGACTGAGAGCTGCTGCATAGGTCGATAATCTCCTGTTGGCATGAGTATGCTGGGAAAAAAGGATTTGACCGAATACCTTAAGGGTGAGGGTCAAAAAAGCAACTTAGACTTAATCTGCCATGATATTGGGTTACTGGTCGCTACACCATGGTTCCCTAGACAGAGAATATTCCATCAAACATTAATTAGGATAAAGTCAAATCAGTAATAATGCTTAAAAATTCTCAAAAAAACTACTCTTCCTGGTTTTGGAAACCCCTAATTTTGGTTTTACTCTTGACGGGGGCAATAATGGTACTGTTGCCCTTGATCATTGTTTTCCTCACGTCCCTGGCTCCTGTAGGGGCGGTAACGGATGGAAACATCCTGCTGACTGCCCCGACGTTGGTGAACTATCAACAGGCTTGGCAGCGCGGCAACTTTTTTTTAGCATTTGCCAACTCGACCTTTGTAGCACTTGCCGTCACCGGATTTCAGATTATCACTTCTGCCCTAGCAGGTTATGCTCTCGCACGGCTCCAATTTCGCGGACGGCAAGCTATTCTGCTAATTGTTCTGGCAACGTTGGTAATTCCTTTTCAGATTTTAGTCGTGCCGATATTTCTGGTACTCAAGTGGGGACACTTGATCAACACCTATGGGGCGCTAATTTTACCCACAGCCGCTAATGGCTTTGGTATTTTTCTGTTGCGGCAGTATTTCCTAACCATACCCGTGGAGTTGGAAGAGGCAGCAGCACTGGATGGGGCGAACCGATGGCAAATTCTTTCTAAGGTAATGTTGCCGTTATCTCGACCTGCGTTGGTCACGCTATTTCTGTTTACATTTATTGGGGAGTGGAACGATTTGTTTAAGCCTCTTGTTTTTACTACACGACCGGAGTTAAGGACAGTACAACTCGCTTTGGCAGAGTTTCAGGAACAATTTACGAATAACTGGCCGTTAATGATGGCGGCTGTAGTCATTGCAACCGTGCCAGTGGTGTTGCTATTTCTTTTAGGCCAACGGCAATTTATTCAAGGAATTGCGACAACGGGAATTAAGAATTAAGCAAGTCATCGAAAGTTGGCAATGATGGAATAGGTTTAAATCTCTAAATGCTCGGTGATTGATAACCTCTATTAAATAGGTGCAGTCACGATCTCAATCTCACCTATTGCCCGATAAGCCTGATTCACCGTCCCGCCGCCACAATCTTTGCAGCCGTCAGCTTCAAAGCAGAAAGCTGGGGCGATAGGATGGATTGATCGCTCTGGTAAACCTGTTCCTCATACAAGCCATCTACCCATTCCAGGACAGTGACTTTTTGGGCGATGGGGTCTACGATCCAATGCTCAGGAATGCGCCTTCCAGCATATTCAGTGCGCTTGTGGCGGTAATCTCGATTTTCCTGTTGAGGGCTGACCACTTCAACCAACAGTAACGGGGGTGGCATATCATGAGTAATCAAACATTGAGCTGCCCCGTCTAATGCCATAGCTGCTTCTTCCGATAGAACCATTAAATCAGGTTGTCGTGCCGTCGCCCTGGCTCCGCTAACGGCGATTTGCGCCCCAATTCTCAAGCGGTAATAGGGAATGCCGATTTGCAGAAAAGTTGCAAACAAAAAGGAGGCAATCTGGTTATTCAAGTCACTTTCTAGTGGCATGGCAATGAGTTCCCCATTCACCAGTTCATAACGGGTGTCGGTGCCATCGTCATAGTTCAGATAGTCCTCAAGGGTCATCGGTTTAGTAGTAACAGACATAGCGTTTACCCTCAATAAGCTGAGCGCATATCACTCCATTCTGGGTAATCCCATGATACCTTCTTAGTTTTGTCCAATTACAGTCTGCTCATTTCAAGAGGGAGACGCAGACGTATGCGAAAGGATTTTGCGATCGCTCCCGGATGAGATATTTTTAAATACCTACAAATTATTTTAGAGTTTTAATGCTGAATTTGGCAATTTTTCCCAGAGTAGACGATAGAGTTGCAAGGGATGCTCCTTACCTTTAACTAGAACAGGGTCTAGCTTTTCGAGGGGAAAGCTCTGTTCCTCAAACTTATCAAATGTGCTTTGAGAAATGAGAATCTCGCCGGCTTTAGCAACGCCGCAAATCCGACTGGTTACATTCGTAGTATCACCAATTGCAGCATATTGAATGAGTTTTTCTGAACCGATATTTCCCGCCGCCACTTTTCCAGTATTGATTCCGATGTGAATTTGAATGGGTTGCTTGCCTCGCTGTCCCCACTCCTCATTTAGACGGCAAACAGCCCATTGCATCTCAATTGCTGCCCAAACAGCTCGCCATGCATCATCGTCTTTCTGGTAGGGAGCGCCCCAAACTGCTAGCAAAGCATCTCCAATATATTTTTCTAGAGTTCCTTCATAGGGAAATACAATCTCCTCCACCATAACTTTGAAGTACTCGTTAAGCATTTCAATGACTTGGCGCGGCTCCATGGTAGATGACATTTTGGTGAAGTCGCTAATGTCAGCAAAGAGGGCAGTAATCTCGGCCTCTACAATTTCCAAGTTGCCTTCTTCTTTAAGTTTTCTACTCACGGTTGGAGGAAAGAAACGCTCGAGCTTGTCGCGCATCACTGCCTCTGTTTGCATTTTTTCGTAAAGGCGGGAATTTTCAATGGCGATCGCAGCTTGGTTGGCAAGAACCATCAAAAACTCTAAGTCTTCATCTGAGTAGATATCCGACCTAGACAAATTATCAACGTACAACACCCCAATCACTTCGTCTCTGGGTTTGAAGGGGACGCACATTGAGGCATGAATGGCTTGACCGAGAATAGAGTCCGAATCGCTAAACCGCTCGTCAATGCAAGCATCGGCAATTAAGATGGCATCTCCCGTGTTACGAACTAAGTTGGTATTTCGTTTGCTGTGGGGTTGGTAGTTAGGCGGGTGGCCTGAGTGCACCTTAACTGCCTTGCGTTCGAGGTAGCCGCTAAGTTCATTGACCATGAGGATTACCGCTCGGTCTACCTTCATAATCTCGAACAGGAGGTCGAGAATTTTCTCGAGCAGTCGGTTGGGTTCCTCAGGAGAGGAGAGTTCTTTGCTCACCTCCAGCAAAATTTTCAATTTATCGACGGCTCGTTGATCAGCATTCTGCTTGTGAAGCCTGAGAAGTGAGCCTCCTGTCTTAGTGTCAGCCAGTAAGTCCTGCATCGCAATCCGAGTCGGCTGGGGCGAGACTTGCTTGACAATCGATATCTGTGAATCGTCATCGCAGGGGAGTTGTTGCCTGTAACTTCCGAGTTCTTTAACAAATTGAAAAATTACGCCCCCACAGCGAATCCAGTCCCCATCCTTGAGCTCGCATTGCTCAATTTTGACCTCATTCACAAAGGTGCTATTTTTACTCTGTAAATCCCTGATAGTCATCCGTTCCGAGGCGATCGCAATCTCAGCATGGTGACGGGAAATACTGCTATCCGTCAAAACAATGCTGTTGTCTGCTTCTCGTCCGATGGTGTTTGTACCAAGCCTCAATTCATAGATTTTTTCGTCAGGAGTCTCAGGCTCGGAGATTAAATACGGCACGCGCCACCCTCAAACCTAGTGTCTTTCCTATAGTTTGGCACTCCCACACCTAAAAGCGCTTCTGTGGGTTATTGGCTAAACATTAGCGGATTGTAAGCGAGGGTAGCGACGTTAGTTAAAGGTTGCCAGTGGATGAATATTGATGCAGGCTGCGACTCCATTACGTTCTCATCGTCAAGATAACCAGGTTACCGCAATAGTGGATAAAACTTTGAGGTAGCGAACCATGCTTGGCGGAGCAGTAATTGCCCACACATTGATGCCGATGCAGGTACTACCTAAGCATAACAAGATGTAAGTGGGAGCCATGACGACCCCAATCGCCCACCAAGTAAACACATGAAGTATCATGACCAACGCTGGGATGCAGGCTAGTAGGGCGGCTTGTCGCACTTGAGCCTGAGGGCGGCGCAGTCCCGTGAAAACGATTGTCTGCAAGGTACACAGTAGGTTGGCGGGAACTAAAAACGCACAGATGGCAATACAGTTGGCGCGGGAAAACTCAAATAAGGGGTTTAAGTCGAACATTCAGTAATCCGGATAAGTATATTTGCCAGTGTATATCCCTGGCCAACATCTGCTGAAGCGATCGCCCTTTTTGCCGCCAACAGAGGTCAGGACTTACGCAAAGAAAGTCTCTCAAGCATCAATGGTAGGGGCATGGCATGCCATGCCCCTACCCGATGTGGTATCTGTGCGTAAGTCCTGAGGTGTAGTGTTCCTCGCCAGCATGCCACAGGTGAGTCCTCCGGAGAGAGGCGAGAGCGATCGTTTTTTTCCTTAGTCCTCCTGTTTGCTGAGTTCAATGTCACAGGCTTCTGTGAAAGCCCAATCAGCGTCGTCTTGATGCCTATTAGTCTTCGGTTTTGACCTGCGTTCGCTGGTGGAAAAGCTAAGAAATGCGGAAAACCCAAGAACGAAAATAGCGATAAGTTCCATTGTTTTGCCTCAACGGTTAATACTACAACTAGGGAAAGGTTATGGGCATTGTTGAGTTGTTTGGAGGCGCAACAGGCAATTCTAACTAGTGAGTGTCCATTGCGTGGTAGGCAAGCCCCTTTTTTGCTATGACTATGAACTATGTAGCTTGTTTCTCGCGTGACGTGTTTGCGTTAGCGAAGCGAGACGAAGTCCAGCATGGTGAGCGAAGCGAGGCAAAGCGATAGCGGGCGCAGCGATAGCGAGCAGCTTTCCTCCTATCCCTGGGAGCTGGACATCCCTGCCGCCCCTGGTAACTGTCTCTCAAGAACAAGGGAAGGGGGAGATTTTAGCGGGTCACTTATTTTCACGGCGCTGCATTAGTTTTTTCAGATGACAGTCGATTTGATGAGTGGAGATAATTGTTGAGTGTGAAATCTGTCTGTTACAACCTACGGATGTGAATCTTGCCATCTGGATGCTTCATCACAACTTCGATTAAACTTCATGCCTTCTTTAAAATAAAACATTAACAGTATTCAAGAAGGCAAGTCCCTCAATAGCTCATTACTTACCCACCCGCTTGCCTTCAGGCCAATAGACATTCAGAGGTGATATAGCGTTTCCAAGGAGGGGTGAGGTACACCCTAATTGCATTTACTATGCCCTATGCCCTATGCCCTATGCTCTAAAACTAGCAACTCTGTGCCTCACTAGATTGAGAACCGCTATAGATTTCACTAAAACTTTCCCAAGATGTGCCTGTTGAGAAGAATTGCTGTTGAAATTCTTATAAAGACTAGTCGTATTGACCTCTTCATAAATCCTCTCTCAGCAGCAAAAAAATGACAATGAATTATCCAATCCTCGAAACCCAACTGCGACTGATTAGAGCCTTGCAGAAAGGATATGTTGAAGCGCTTGAAGCAGGAGACTGGCAAGCAGCAGATTACCGATGCAACCACCTGCACAAGTTGTGTGAAGGATTGCACCATCTCAGTCAATTGTTGGATAGGGGAAGCGTGCCGGACGGTGTGACCCAAAAGAGCGCTAATGTTAAGAGCTGGGTCAGCAGTATTCATTCTACAACTCCGACGCAGTCCCAAGCTCTTGCTCCTGTCGATAAGTCTGTAGTTTCGCCGCCGGCTCCAGAAACAACATCAGAGTTGATGCCCTATACGTGGGATGGCGACATGCAAAATGTTAAACCCCATCCTATTGATGAGGTTTGGTAACGCTTTTACATAGCAGCGATCGCTGACTGAAAACAAGAACTGACTAAGTTTGAGAAGCTCGCTCGGTGTAACGGGGAGGAGGAGTAATAGATACTTAAATCATTAGATCAACGCGCTCATCTCTACGTTTTCCGACTTTCTTCTCTTCTTGAATCCTCGAATGAGTTCCCTCACTACGTCAGTTTTAGGTGAAGTACATACACTTCTCTTCGGATGAGTGTAGGTACTTCACAACATAGAGGTTGTTATGACTACAGTATTGGTCGTAGAAGATAATTCCTCACAACGCAAGTTACTCTCTAAACTCCTCCAAAGAATGGAGCTAAATGTTATCTTTGCTGACAATGGTGTCGAAGCCTTAGAACTGGTGCAGAGTCACTGCCCCAATTTGGTCATTCTGGACATTGTTATGCCCCGGATGAATGGTTATGAAGTCTGTCGTCGGCTCAAATCTGACGAGAAAACGCAGGAGATAGCGGTGTTGATGTTTTCCGCTAAAAAAGAAGAATGCGATCGCCACTGGGGTATCAAGCAAGGCGCTGATGCTTACATGTCTAAGCCTTGCCACCCTCAAGAACTGGTCGATACTGTTAATTATTTATTACAAAATAAGCGGATACACTAGTACCGCTCCCTTGGAAGTCACGCATTCAAAAGGCTTGTATTGCAAGCGTCCCAGAGGCTTTGAAGGGTAGCTTTATTTCCGCCGTGATGTAATTGGTAATAGGTAATCGAAGAACGAATCAGCCTGTTACCCATTACCAATTACCCATTTTTCTACTTTTGGTGATGTACTTCGATTACCGTATGAACGTTCCCGCGTGGGGCAAAATCACCTTTAATCGAGACTTCTAAGGGGTCACAAGCCTCCACAAAGTCATCCAAAATTTGATTGACGCTTTCTTCATGGGAAATGTAGCGATCGCGATAGCTATTGATATACAGTTTAAGCGCCTTGAGTTCCACTACTCGCTCGTCAGGCACGTAGGTAAGATAAAGGGTTGCAAAGTCTGGATAGCCTGAAAAGGGACACTTACAGGTAAACTCCGGCAACGTAATGTTGATGGTATAGCGACGCCCTACACGCGGATTGGGAAATGAAATGAGCTGTCCCTCCGCTATCGCTCGTTCGCCATACTTTAACTGGGTTGTCTCGACTTCCGATGAGGGTTGGTCTTGGGTTGGGGAGTAATTCATATCAAAACATTAACGACTATATCGCTTTAAGAGCGACAAGTAACGCTCGACTAAGTATACGACTTTATAGGAATTTCAAAAGGATTCCCAGTCAGGACAACTCTCCGTATCCCAACCATAGGGGTGCATGGCGCAGACAAATAAATTTCCCCCGTAGACTTGTCCGTGGTAATGACAGCACCCCATGCAGGCGGGATGTTGTTCTGGGGTTGGTTCCACTGGGTAGGAGGTGAACGTCTGTTCTGTTTCGCCGACTAGAATTTCCAGTTCCGCGTAGATTTCGGCGATTGGTGCAAACATATCCTGCAAATACTGGTCGATTTCCACACCAACCGTGTTTTGCACGTCTTCGGCAATGTTTTCTACCACTTCAGTAACTTCCAGGAAAAATTCATCAACCATACAAGCCACTGATTCCAGCATTTCAAAAATACTCTTAGGCCACTCTTCCATCTTGGTAACTCACCATACTGTGCAATAATTCAAACATCAAAAGCCGATGTGGCGTTGCTAATACCAACGCTTGGTGCGATCGCTATAAAATCGGCATAGGCATATGCTCTTCGTTCCTGTACCTGCACTCACGCACTTGCCCTTTCACACCCGAACCCTATCGGTTACTGTCGCTTCAGGCGACGCAGTTCTTCTTGCATCGCCTGCACCTGCTTGCGCAAGGCTTCAACATCCTCGACATCAGTACTTTGAGGAGGGGTTGAGTTGGGGGCTTCCTCATCGGAAATAATTTCTATCCGACGCGGTTGGGGAGAAGCATTTTCCTGAGGAGGGTTAACCGTTGGTTGTTGCGCCTGTTGCACTATCTCATCAACCATTTTGCGGGCTTCTTCAGTTGTAATCTCGCCTCGTTCTACAAGTTCATCTGCCAGTTTCTGGGCTTGAATGCGCAGTTCTGCCAATGTTTTCCCAGCTTTCTCATTGGCATAAGAGGCTAGACCAACGCCGAGATAAAACGCTTTTTGAACAATATTTCCAAAACCAGCCATGACAACTGATGCTCCAAGAATTACGCAAGTAGCCTATGTTTCCAGGATACGAGCGAAACGGGTCAACTGCCTACTTTACTTAAGGCTGACCTATCCATGACAACGTTTTTTGCTTAATCTTCGCTACGACGTTAATTCAGCAGCTACAACAGCGCCGCAATCCAGCCAGAGAACTTTAAGCCAAAAGTTCGATACTACGGTGACTTGCGGCGTAAGACGACTTGGCAGAAAGCCTATGCCGCATTCTTCGCTCAGAACATTTGGGATGCTGCATATCAGCGAACACAACCTAATTGTTGTACAGTTAAACTTTACTCCTGATCGCTGGGATTATGAATTGAGACATCAGGTTCTAGAGCAGTTTCTTACAATCCCTGGTGGATTAGAATTCACCATTCGTGGGTTAAAGGAAATTTTTGGCAGTGCATCGAAAGAAGATACTGTTGCCAATCACGATCTTAAGGCCAAAACCATCGCAGGAAATCAAGCGCAATGAGACGAACAGATTACCGACTCCACTCGCGAATCCGGCAAAAAGGTGAGGCGTCTGCTCCCCTGGTAAGGAGTATACACTGCTCCTTCTTGAAGAATCTGCAACTGCCTAAATCCCCAAGTTAAAATCGCATCAACTTAATCATTGTCAAGCGAAGTGGATATGGCGAGAAATTGGTTGCGGATTAATCACGAGGGAGATTCGATTCAGCTTTCCTGGCAACGTGGACAATCTAATCCTCGCCCTGCACCATCGGTAACGTTTACACATCCCTTTGACGAGAAAGCTTTAGCTGACTTGCGCTGGTATCTGGAAGAGTATTTGCGCTTTCCCTATGGACTTGCTCCCGATAATGCCACCAAGATTGAGCAAAAGTTTCAAGACTGGGGAGAGCAGTTATTTAAATTAGTATTTCGCAGTAGTGAGCAAGCACGGCAATTTTTTCAGGCAGCGACTTACGAAGGGCTGAATCAGTGCGAACTGGTGATTACTTCGGATAGCCCACAGGTGCTGAATTTACCTTGGGAATTATTGTACTCGCCGAGCGATCGCCATTTTCTCGCACCGACCTTGGCAGGGATGTCTCGCAGTCTCAGCGACTACGCTGTCCGGGCAGAAATGGGCGATTTACCCCAGGATAAGCTGAATATTTTGCTAGTAATTGCCCGTCCTTATGGCGAAAAAGATATTGCTCTGAGAACGATCGCCCGTCCGTTGCTGGCAGCACTAGCAAATATTCGCCAAAAAGTCAATCTCAAAGTCTTGCGTCCACCCAGCTTTGAGCAGTTTGAGCGTGAACTGAATGCCCATCCAGGGTTTTATCACATCGTTCATTTCGATGGACATGGTGATTTTGACCCCAATAGCGTTGGATTTCAGCATACTTTGGGTGCTGCGGGGCAGGGAGTGTTGGTGTTTGAGGCGGATGATGGTTCGCCGCAAATCATCACGGCGGCACAGATTGCTCAGAATTTGGCAGATTGCCGCGTGCCGATTTTTGTCTTGAATGCTTGCAAATCGGGGCAGGAGGGAGAGGAAAAGTTTTCTTCTGTGGCGACGCGCTTGGTATCCTTGGGGGCTAAGGGTGTGGTGGCAATGGCGTATTCTGTGTATGCCCAAGCGGCTAAACATTTCATGGGGCGGTTGTATGGGGAGTTGGCGGCGGGTGCGACTCTCGACAGTGCGGTGGCGGCGGGGCGAAAGGACGTTTTGAATAAGCCGCAACGCCCTAGTCCCAAGGGTGATAAGCCTCTGCAAGATTGGCTGGTGCCGGTGCTATATCAGCAGGAATCCTACACGCCGTTTATTCCCACAAGTACAGATATAGATGTTCTGGATATTGAGGATTTCTTAGAGCCAACGGTTAGCAATTTGGTGGGGTTCCCGGAGGAGGGGGCTTACGGCTTTATTGGGCGAGACTACGATATTTTGCGCTTAGAGCGGGCGTTTCGCCAAAACAATATCGTGCTGTTGCAAGGCATGGCTGGCGTGGGCAAAACGGAGTTAGCTTGTGGCTTTGCTCGGTGGCTAGACCAGACTCAGGGACGTACTGGCAAGATGTTCTTTATGTCGTTTGAGCAGGGGGCGACGCTGAGTAATGTTGTGAATCAAGTGGGAAGGGAAGTTTGGGGCGACAAGTTTTCCCAGTATCGGGCAGAGCAACAACAGCAAGCTGTACTGAAATATCTGAAAACTCAGCCAAGTCTGTTGATTTGGGACAACTTTGAGCCTGTGGCGGGGTTTCCTGCGGGGAATGAGCCGTTGTTGAATGCCAGTGAGCGAGACACTTTGCAGCGATTTCTCAAAGAGTTGCGCGGCGGGAAGTCTTGGGTGTTGATTACCAGTCGTCGCGAGGAGACTTGGCTAGATTGTGGTTACAGGTTAGTGGATTTGCGGGGACTGCGAGAGCAGGATGTGGAGGAGTTGGCGGCGAAGATTCTGCAATCGGCAGGGGTAGATAGGGCGAAACTTCCCAAGGAGTATCTGGAGTTGCTGAAACTTTTGGGAGGACATCCGTTTCAGCAACTCCA
>JAIUYC010000032.1 GCA_020216575.1 Coleofasciculus sp. S288
TTCGACTCACTTCGGCAGGCTCAGTGTCCAGCTCAGCAGCCATCTTTGATGGGAGCCGTTACTACTCAGGGATTAACTGATAACTGATAAATTGGCAACCTGAAAGCCGTTTGACAAGAGAAATGAAAATTAACTGGAAACTTTCTGCAATTCTTGCTTTTGCGATCGCGCTCTCACCTGCTCCTGTCCTTGCTAATGCAGGAACACCATTGATGTGGACTGGAGTTGGGCATCTTTTTCTTGGCAATGCGGTTATTGGTATTGTAGAAGGAATCCTACTTTCAAATTTCTTTCACACCCCACGAACAAAATCAGTTAATCTACTTGTTGTCGCCAACTACGCCTCCGCTTGGGTGGGGATGTTTTTGATACTCAATCGGCTATCCCATATTCCGAGCGTTACTATTGAAAATCTCCATATCTGGCTCTGGCTCTTTGTCGCCCTTGCTTTTATACTCACATTACTCATCGAGTATCCATTCTTTTGGTTTCTACTTCGGGAACAGCAAAAAGCAGTCCAAAAAGCTCTCAAAGCTACAATCATTATTCATGGTATCAGTTACCTCCTGTTATTTGGTTGGTATGGGCTGAACAGCCAGATTACTATGTTGACCCAGCTTGATGTTGTGTCAGCCGAACAGCTACAACCGAGTGAGGAATATGTGCTATATTTCATGACCTATGATGGGAAGCAAGTCGTTCGATCAGACCTTGACGGCAAGAGTCAAGAGAGTATAAAAGATGTGATTGCTACCGATAGGAATGGCAGACTCTGTGTACGCAAAAATGAAAAAGGGACGTTTGATCTCCTTGTGAATTCCAAGGTCATCCTTTCCGATTTTGCATCTCTTGCCCCGACACCCGAACCGCGCGAATGGTACAATTGTGCCCCCAATCCTTTTGGCGTCGTCCCTAAACTAACTGAGAATACGAATTGGGAATATCGAACCGAGGTTTGGGCGGCGGGAGGGATTATGGGTTATAACAAGCAAGAAAATTTAAGCTTCGGATTCGCCCTTGAGACACCATTGGCATTTTGGAGTGTGAAGAATGCGACTCACCTCGCAGGAGATTTTGTTGTATTTCAGCTTGGTGACGATCAGGTTTGTATTCTACAGCCTCAAGAAAAAAGAATAGCGTTAATTGCACGGGGAAGAGAGCCAGTTGTTGTAAGATCTAAACTATCAAACTAAGTGATAAACCAAACTCTAATCGATACTAAAGTTTTGCTCATTATCTCTTTCACTACAAGTATTTTCTATAAAGTTATGAAAACACACCATACTTTATTTGTTTGCACGACTTGTGCCAGCATTTGGGAAGAGGGAAAGCGCATCGGTGAGAGTGGGGGTCAAAAACTCCTCAAACAGCTTCAGCACCTCGGACAAGATTGGGACTTACAAAATGAATTTAAAATTCAGGCGGTTGAATGCATGAGTGCTTGCAGCCATTCCTGCGTTATTGCCTTTGTTGCTTCTGGAAAATCAACGTATTTGTTTGGCGATTTACCCGTTGATGGCAGTGCCTCTGCCGTCCTGAAATGTGCCAGTCAATACTATGCTAAACCTGATGGTTTACTGCCTTGGTCAGAGCGACCCGAACCGTTGAAAAAGGGCATTCTGGCAAGGATTCCGCCCATCAGTAAGTGGGACGAAGTAAACGTACTGGATTAAACACAGGCGATCGCAAGACGTTTACCAATCAACCATATTGACATCAAACTAAAGTTGCCGGGAGTTCATTTTCTCAAACACCATCAAGTGCTGTTGGGGTAAAACGTGTTTGGTTTCGAGCCACTGCAATCCTACTGCTTTCATTTCTTTACGGACTTGTCGCTGGTTCATCTTGTGGAGCGCTTTAATGGGAATAAGAGGATTTTCGCGTCGGTACTCCACAAGAACTACGCGCCCACCCGGTTTAAGCGATCGCACAATTCCTTCCATCATTTCTCTGGGATACTCAAACTCGTGGTAAGCATCCACCATGAGCGCTAAGTCAACCGTCTCATCTAGCAGATTGGGTGCGGTGACGCTTCCTAAAATTGTCTCAACATTGGTAACATTGTTTTCCTGTTTGAGAAACTCAATAATGTCGAGCATCTCTGGCTGAATATCCACTGCCAGCACCCGCCCCTGTGACACCAATCGACTGATGCGAAAGCTAAAATAGCCAGTACCCGCACCGATGTCCGCTACAACATCGGTTGGTTTTAGGTCAAGGGCGTCTACGACTTGCTGGGGTTGCTCCGTTGTCTCTCTGCTTAGTCGCTCTAGCCAAAGGGCTTCTGTATGCCCCATTACCTTAGCAATTTCTCGACCCATGTAGAATTTGCCAATGCCGTCTGCACTGTGAACAACCCGCTCCTGGTACACAGAACCAGTTTCAGCCGCAGCACTGAGGAATTGGATTCTCCAGCCGCTCAGCATCAGTCCGAGAAGTATTACAAGGATAATGACGATTACACGCCACGGAAGAGATAGATTTTTTTCTTTTGCGCCCATGGTTGCTCCACTTTCTTGGTGTAAGGATAAACATCTATTCTTCTACCAGAGTTACACTGAAAAGCGACATGCTCCGCTATACCAGAATAGTTCTAGTAGTTCATGAAGAATGGCATCACAAACACTGAGACTCAGAAATTTCATTCTGATGCCCGATGAGTGCGATCGCGAATTAAAAACACAAAGAACTGCATCCCAACCTCTCTCGCCAATAGTACACGCTCAAATGTCTGAGCCAAATCCCTCTCATCTACCCGAAGAAAACATGGCATCACCATCGTTAACCCAAACGACTGGCACTCCAATATCCGAGCGGCATCACTCCGATCCACCAACATTATGGATGGGTGCGCTCCTGGGTTCTCTTGCTATCCATGTGGTTGCCTTGGGAGGGCTAGGCTTGTTGCTAATTGAAGGGTTTCCGAACTGGCGACTCGAGCGGACGCTGATTCCTGTAGAGGTGATGGCCGTAGCTCCCGAAGCCACGACTCAGCCTACTCTAACACCTAGTTCAACGGCTACGAGAATTCCAACACCACCAAACACTCCCAGCCGTGGGACATCAGCTCAAAGTTTTAATCGTCAAACCTCCTCAACCGCTACTCCCCCTTCAACCCCTGCCAACTCACAACCGACTAACACGCAAACGGGTGAACCGAGCCAATTTCAACAGGAATCACCCGTCACCAATCCTGCCCAAAACCAGCAGCCTCAAACACCAGCATCTCCAACAAATCCTGACTCAGCTCCCAATAACGGGACTCAACCTGGTGGCTCAGGCTCGTCTTCAAACCAAAATCCTGTTCCTCCTGTAGAGCCACCAAGAGAACAACCCTCACCCATCGCTCCGCAAGGAAGTGGATTTGTGGTTACTTCAGGCCAGCCTACTCTGATTAGTAACAAGAATGAAGTTCTCTACCCTGATCAAGGAGATAAACTAGCTACGCTGCTACAGGAGAGCACCCAATTATCTGGGGATGATTTGAAATCATTGGGGATTGGTTTGGAGCAGGTTGTCCAGTTAAAGCTAATTGTTGTAATTGAGACGACTGGACGAGCAATCGTTTCCCCTAACTCTACGCAAGTGTTGCGCGGAAATATCAGTGCTGACAAGGCTGAGCAACTAGCAAGGACAAGCGTCGAGCGGTTGAGGTTTAACCCAACTGTGATGGCAGGACAATTCGTTGACAGGGACTATTCCCTCACACTTACGATTAATCCTACTGGGAGCTAAAGGAGGTTAGCTTTACTTCAATACTGAATAATTGTGCTAACCTTGAATAGTTGTGCTAACCTGATTGACGAGGAATAGCGCTCCAGAAAGTGCGGGCATAGTTTAGTGGTAAAACCTTAGCCTTCCAAGCTAATGATGCGAGTTCGATTCTCGCTGCCCGCTTAGAGAAAACCCAATACAATCAAGGCTTCTAGCTACGGCTCTCCCGTACTCTTGGTGATAACGTAAGCTTAGGACTTACGCATAGACGCCACCTATTGTAGGGGCGAATGGCAAGAGAGCCCCTACGCATGCTAGTTGAACGGGTATTTTGCGTAAGTCCTGAGGAGTTGTAGGGGCGGGTTTCACCGAGATATCTGCTGCCCATGACTCAATCCGATAAACCCGCCCTAATCCCTTTAAGCCACCAACCTTGGGTGATAGCGAAGGGGCGCTTTTAGCGCACGGACGGGTTTTGTACAGAGATTATTGGTTGGTTCACAGATTTAATCGCTAAACCCGCCCCTACAAGGACATTTTTTTATAGCAGTCGCCAAGGCGATTAGGACACAGCCAAATCCTGAAACCTTGACCCGTCAATATGCATCCCTTCTGCATAAAAGCCCTGGAGCCCGATTGGTGAGCCTGTCGAACCACTGCCTTTTGCTATATTTGGAAATCCCTAAAGCTTTGTGCGGAATCGATAAAACAGTGGCGGTAGAAAGGAGGAACGAGTTGTTTTCTAGGGAAACTGATCAAAATGGATTTGGGGAAGTTTTACCAGGCGTGCAGCCCTAGCCCTCTGGTTGTCGGGAATGCCCAGGATCGGAAGTATTATATTGATTTCTCCTCAGTGCGTGGGGGCAATATTATTCGGGAGTTGGGGCGAACGATTACCCTGCTTTCACCGGATACACCAACGTGTCAGTTGTTTACGGGACATATCGGCTGTGGCAAGTCTACGGAATTGCAGCGACTGAAGGCAGAGTTAGAGAAGCAGGGCTTTCATTTGGTGTATTTCGAGTCCAGCCAAGTGTTGGAAATGGCGGATGTCGATGTTACTGATATTATGTTGGCGATCGCAAGGTCAGTGACGGAAAGCCTGGAAGCGATTCAAATCAAGCTTAGACCTGGATACTTTGCCAATTTGTTTACTGACGTGGCAGAGTTTTTGCAGACACCCATCGAGTTTTCGGAAGCCAAGTTCTCCCTTCCTGGCGGGATTGCCGAGATTACTGCCAGGGCTAAGGATAGCCCTAGGCTTCGCGCTCAGTTGAGGCAATATCTAGAGCCTCGCACGAATGGAATTTTGGAAGCCATTAACAAAGAGATATTTGCGCCTGCGAGAGACAAACTCAAGCAACAAGGCAAAAAAGGGCTGGTGGTGATTATCGATAATCTTGACCGACTGGATAATGCGGTGAAACCAACGGGGCATCTTCAGCCAGAATATCTGTTTGTGGAACGGGGCGAACAGTTGAATCAGTTGAATTGCCATGTGGTCTATACGATTCCCTTGGTATTGATTTTTTCAAATGCTTTAGGACGACTCACCAATCGCTTTGGTAAAGCCCCCAAAGTTTTGCCGATGGTGCCAGTGCGAGTGCGTGGGGGAGGTGAGTGTCAACAGGGGATAGCGTTACTGCAACAAATGGTACTGGCGAGAGCGTTTCCTGATGTTAATCCGGTGCAGCGTGTTGATTTAATTCCAGAGGTATTTGATAGTCCTGAGACGTTAGAGCGATTATGCCGTGTGAGTGGCGGTCATGCGCGGCAATTGCTGACGCTGTTGTTAACTTGTATTGAGAGAGACGACCCACCTCTGTCGCGGGATTGTGTTGAGGAAGTGATTCGATACCGTCGCAATGAGTTAACCTTGGCAATTACCGAGGATGAGTGGGAATGGCTGCGGGAGGTGGCGCGACAGAAAAGCTTAAGAGGAGAGGAAAAATACCAAACGCTGGTGCGAGATATGTTTGTATTTGAATATCGAGACTCGGAGGGGTCTTGGTTTGATATCAATCCGATTTTGGCAGAAGCGACAGAGTTCGGGTAATGAATCCTCCTTCGCCCTCAGAATAGAATTCTGGGGCTATACAAACAAAGCCTGCCTCCGCAGGCTATCCGATATTTTGACGATTTAGTCCGCGCAGGCGGACTTAGATTGTATAGCCTCAGGTTTTAGCCTGTGGGCATTATGTGAGAATAAATCAGCCCTGGTTTAACTCTATTACTCGACGCCGAGGTTCTGAACTCCATTAAAGAGGTTCTGAACTCCATTAAAGAGGTTCCGAACTCCGTTAATGAGGCTGTGATACTCCATTAAAGAGGTTCTGAACTCCGTTAATGAGGTTCTGAACTCCGTTAATGAGGCTGTGATACTCCATTAAAGAGGTTCTGAACTCCATTAAAGAGGTTCCGAACTCCATTAATGAGGTTCTAAGCTCCATTAAAGAGGTTCTGATACTCCATTAAAGAGGTTCTGAACTCCGTTAATGAGGTTCCAAGCTCCGTTAATGAGGTTCTGATACTCATTCAAGAGGCTTGAAGACTCAACGACAAGGTTCGAGAGTAGGCACAAGACACACCATGAACACCCCACGCCAACCTGAAGATGTTGCTGCTACTAATGATCGCTCCTTGAAAGCTTTGGTGCGAGCCATTACACTCTCTCAGGGGCAATTTCGGCTGATTTTGGCGCGTTGCAATTATGGGGCTTTACGGGAACGGATGGTGCAACGCTTGCGGGAACTCTCTGCTATCGAGATTCGAGAGATCGTCTTACCTGAGTCTATCAAGAGCCTTTATACCACAATCCAAGCAGAACTAGGAGATGAAGTACCAAAAGCTTTGATGGTATTTGGACTGGAGTCAGTGAGCAATCTCCGTGCTGTTTTCACGTCTAGTAATTATATACGAGAGGAGTTTAGTAAACATTTCCCGTTCCCTCTGGTGTTATGGATTAATGATGAGGTGCTGCAAACGTTACTTCGGGTAGCGCCAGATTTGGAGAGTTGGGCGACGAGTGTTGAGTTTGCGCTGACTACGGATGAATTGCTTGGTTTGCTGCGGCAAAAGACGGATGAAATTTTTGCGGGTGATTCAACTCCTAAGCTAGAAAACTGTTTTGAAATAGAAGCGGCTTGGAAGGATTTGCAACGTCGAGGGCAAGGATTGGAGCCTGATTTAGAAGCGAGTTTAGAATTTGTTAGAGGGTTGGATGATTTTGCATGCGATCGCATAGAGGAAGCGTTAGAGCATTACCAAAAAAGTTTGACGTTTTGGCAGCAGAGCAACGATTTAGAACGGCAAGGAAGAGTATTACTGAATATTGCTCTCTGCTATAACCGAAAGGCTGAGAAAAATCAGGCAGAACGTCAATGCTATTGGGAACAATCAAGAGATTATCTTAACCGCTGTATTAAGTTATTTGCTCTAGCTAAACGTCTAGATTTAGTAGCTCAGTATGGTAGTAAACTCGCTGAAGTTCTACGGCAATTACAAGCTTGGGACGAGTTAAAGGCTTTTATTCCAAAAATTGGAAAGCTACATCATGAATATGGTAAAACGAGCGAAATCGCTCAGGATTACGGATTTTTGGCGGAGATAGCTCTAGAAGAGTCACGTTGGCACAAGGCTAATCAATTCACTCAAAAAGCACTGCAAACATTAGCTAAGATTCCGGAGATTCAATCCCATGAACACGGTTTATATCGGTTGCTTTTAGCGCGTTCACAGCAGCATTTAGAGCAAATACCAGAGGCGATTGCTAATTTAGAACAAGCAAGACAGGAAAGCAAGCCCCAGTATAATCCAGAGCTTTATATTGATATTTTGGGAGAATTGCGATCGCTCTACTTCCAGCAAGGAGAATATCTCAAGGCATTTGAAGTTAAGCAAGAGAAGCGTTCAATTGAGTATCAGTATGGAATTCAAGCCTTTGCTGGTGCGTCCCACCTTCAGCCAAAACAGCAGGTTATTAATCCTAAACTGGCGCAAATTGAGCGAGAAGCGATCGTTGCTCAGGAAATCGCCGCTTCGGGTCGGGAACCATTTGTCAAGCGTTTAATAGAAAGAATTAGTGATAATTACCACAAACTAACTGTAATTCATGGTCAATCAGGAGTGGGAAAAAGTTCGATTATACAGGCGGGGTTTGTTCCGGCGCTGAAACAGCGGCCTATTGGAGAGCGAGATGCTTTACCTGTTGTGCTGCGAGTTTACACCGATTGGGTTGGGATGTTAGGGAGGTGTCTGGCAGAAAGATTTGAGGAGGTTCGAGGTAAGAGATTAACTATACCGCTTGATTCAACAGACATGATTATTAAACAGTTACGTCTCAACCCAGATTGTAACTTGTTAACAGTCCTCATTTTTGACCAGTTTGAAGAATTTTTCTTTGTTGCAAAAGAGCCAGCTAAACGGCGGCAATTTTATGAATTTTTGGGTCTCTGCTTGAATATTCCGTTTGTAAAAGTCATCCTGTCTCTACGGGAAGACTATTTACATTATTTGTTAGAGTGCAATCGCCTCAATCATCTGGATGCAATTAACAACAACATTCTAGACAAAGATATTCTTTGTTACTTAGGGAATTTTTCGCCGGAAGAGGCGCAAGTTATCATCGAAAGCTTGACAAACCGCTCCCAGTTTTACTTAGAGCCAGGGTTAATAGATGAACTTGTGAAGGACTTAGCGGTTGAGTTTGACTCAGTACGTCCTATTGAATTGCAGATTGTAGGCGCACAACTTCAGGAAAACCAAATTACCACTCTGGAAAAATATCGGGGGCTTGGTGACAACCCAAAGGGCGTATTAGTCAAGAAATATTTAGAAGGAGTCATTAAAGACTGCGGTGAAGCAAATGAAAAAATTGCTCGTTTGGTCTTGTACTGGCTAACAGATGAAAATCTCACTCGTCCCCTCAAGACTCGTACTGAATTGGCAAAAGATTTAGCAGTAGCCGGTTTAAAAGCAAAAATTAACAAATTAGAGTTGGTGTTACCGATTTTAGTCGGATCAGGATTAGTCGTTCGAGTGCCAGAATCTCCGGATGACCGTTATCAACTGGTACACGATTATCTAGTGGTATTTATTCGCCAACATCAGGGAGCTGAAGTAGAAGAACTGAGAAAGGAGGTGGAGTTTCAAAGAAAACGAGCGGAAAAACTTCAGATACTAGGGCAGAGCGATCCCCTAAGTCGCTATTCAGAAGCACTCTTTAATCAAGGGAAAAAGTTAGAGGCATTGATAGAAGGTTTACGGGCAGGAATACCACTGAAGCAGATGGGTGGAGCTAAAAGTGATACTGGGATAAGGGTTGTGACAGTACTGCGCCAGGAAGTTTACGGAGTCTTAGAGTACAACCGCTTGGAGGGGCATGAGTCTGAGGTCAATGACATCAGCTTTAGTCCCGATGGCAAGATGATAGCCTCTGCTAGTAAGGACAAGACTATCAAACTCTGGAGTTGTGAGGGACATCTTCTCTATACCTTTGAGGGGCATAACGGTGCAGTCAATCGCGCTTGCTTTAGCCCTAACGGCAAGATGATAGCTTCGGCTAGTTGGGACAGGACTATCAAACTCTGGAGTTGTGAGGGAAAGCTCCTCCATACCTTTGATGGACATAACGCTGGGGTATATAGCGTCAGCTTTAGCCCTGACGGCAAGATGATAGCTTCAGCTAGTTGGGACAAAACTATCAAACTCTGGAGTTGCAAAGGCAATCTCCTCCACACTCTTTATGGACATTACGCTGAAGTATATAGCGTCAGCTTTAGCCCTGACGGCAAGATGATAGCTTCGGCTAGTTGGGACAGGACTATCAAACTCTGGAGTTGTGAGGGTTATCTTCTCCATACCCTTGATGGGCATAGCGATGCGGTCTATAGCATCAGTTTTAGCCCCGATGGTAAGATGCTTGCCTCTACCAGTAAGGACAAGACCATCAAACTCTGGAGTTGTGAGGGAAAGCTCCTCCACACCCTTAACGAGCATAACTATGTAGTCTATAGCGTTAGCTTTAGTCCTGACGGTAAAACAATGGTTTCTGCTAGTAGTGACGGAGCTATCAAACTCTGGAACCGTGCAGGCAATCTTCTCAGTACTATCGAAGGGCATAATGATGCGGTCTATAGCGTTAACTTTAGCCCTGATAGTAAGAAGATTGCCTCTAGTAGTAGGGACAAGACGATTAAACTCTGGAACCGTGCAGGCAATCTTCTCAACACTATTGAGGGGCATGAGGCTGGAGTCAATAGCGTCTGTTTTAGCCCCGATGGTAAGATACTTGCCTCTGCTAGTCAGGACGCGACTATCAAGCTTTGGAGCCGTGAGGGCAATCTCCTCCGTATCTTTGAGGGACATGAGTCTGGAGTCAATAGCGTTTGCTTTAGCCCCGATGGTAAGATGCTTGCCTCTGGCAGTTGGGACAGAACCATCAAACTATGGAGTATTGAGGGTAAGCTCCTCCTTACCAGTGAGAGGTATTATGCTGGAGTCAATAGCGTTTGCTTTAGCCCCGATGGTAAGATGCTTGCCTCTGGCAGTTGGGACAAAACCATCAAACTCTTGAGTCTTGAAGGCGAACTGATTGGTACTCTCAAGGGACATAACAATGAGGTCAATAGCGTTTGTTTTAGCCCCGATGGTAAGATGCTTGCCTCTGCCAGTCGGGACAAGACGATTAGACTTTGGAGCAATAGAAGTAATCTCCTCCGCACTATCGAAGGGCATCAAGCTGGAGCCAAGAGCATAAGCTTTAGCCCCGATGGCAAGACAATTGCCTCTGGCAGTTGGGACAAGAGCATCAAACTCTGGAGCCGTGAGGGCAATCTCCTTCACACCCTCAATGGACACAACGATGCGGTCAATAGTATCAGCTTTAGCCCTGACGGCAAGACAATTGCCTCTGCCAGCGAGGATAAGACAATTATTCTGTGGAATTTGGATTTAGACGATTTACTGGTGCGCGGTTGCAATTGGGTACGTGATTATCTGAAGACTAACCCAAATGTGAGTGAAAGCGATCGCCATCTCTGCGACGACATTCCTACTCAGACTCAGAAATAAGAACTTTGGCAAGAGATTAACCTATTAGCATCAGTGCGATCGCCTGAAGACTTGCGGCGATGTGAGAAAATGCGATTGTATGAATGATAGATTTTAGCATTAGTGATCGCTCCGTTCCTCTCAAAACTAACTGCACTAAGGCGAGATGCCCGACTTCTTAGAGAAGTCGGGCATCTAAACCGCTGATATGAAAGCCCCTCAACTAACAACTGTCGATTAACACTAGCGATCGCACTACCCTCTCACTAACTCCCCTAACCGCTTTAATATACTCAAGACATCGTATAAATCATTCCTACGTCTGTAGAGGGTGAACAATTCAGACTCAGCATATTGCGGCGTGTCTTGTCGGATAAGTTTGATGAACAGAAATTCGGTGCCATTAGTTGCCAATCCGTAGGTAGGTTTAGAAGTATTAGGATTGTTCATCATATAAAACAACGCTTGCGGCAACGCTTCACCAGCACTAAACTGTTTGTTTTTCGTCTCAATCACCGCTACCCAGAGTTGCTCCAGTACAATCAGCACATCAACCTTTCCCCTAACAACTTCCCCCTCATCTTCCGCAGTAACCTTCACCTCTGCCTCTGGATGAAAAGGATAGCGAAAGAAACCCGCTAACGACAGCAAAGGAGACAAC
>JAIUYC010000033.1 GCA_020216575.1 Coleofasciculus sp. S288
AAACAACGCATAAGAACAACCGCCTCAGACCAGTTCGATAATTGCCATTTCGGAATTATCGCCACGACGCCGCACAGTTCTCAGGATGCGGGTATAGCCACCATTGCGATCGCCATACCGTTCTTTCACCCCCTCAAACAGGGAGTGAACCAACTGCTTGTCATAAAGATAGCCTAGAGCCTGACGTCGAGACGCTAGGGAGCCATCTTTCGCCAGGGTAATCATTTTTTCCACTTCTGCACGAACAGCTTTCGCTCGCACCTTAGTCGTGGTGATTCGTCCGTGACGAATCAGTTCAGTTGCCAGCGCTCTCATTAAAGCCTTACGTTGGTCAGCTGGCTTTCCAAGTTTTGGCACGCGACACCGATGACGCATTTTCTTTTCTTCCTAATACACTCCAAAAAAAATAATTGGGAATAGGACATTTACTATATTTCGACCCCACTCCCTATTCTCCATTCCTTTAGCTTGGTTTTGCGGATTTCTCTTGCGGCAGCGTGATCCCCAGACGCCGCTGCAAGGCTTCAATTACCTCTTCTGCCGATTTTTGACCAAAGTTTTTGATTTCTAAGAGGTCTTCTTGGCTATAATCTAGCAAGTCGGCTACGGAGTTGATCTGAGCACGCTTGAGGCAGTTGTAAGCCCGCACTGATAGTTGCAATTCTTCAATGGGGATTTGGCTAGTTGGATCTTCATCATCTTTAAATTCCTCTTTCATCGTATCTAGATTGATATCTTTGAGAGGATTGAATAGATCCACTAGAAGGTTGGCAGCTTGACTCAGAGCCTCTTGAGGAGTCAAACTACCATTAGTCCAGATTTCCAAAAGCAGCCGGTCTTTTTCCATCGAACCATCAACGCGAGTCTCCTCGACGCTGTAATTAACCTTAGTTACTGGCATAAACACGGCATCAATTTGGAGGAAGTCCACCGCCGCTGAGTCGTCACGCCCCCGCTCGACCGAGCGATACCCTTTTCCTTTTTCAATCCGAAACTCCATCTCCAGTCTTGCTCCATCTGCCAGAGTGGCAACGTACTGACCGGGATCGACAATTTCCACTTCGGAGGGTAGGTCGAACTGAGCGGCTCTTACGGTTGCAGGTCCGGTGATCATGACTCGACCGATCTGGGGCGCAGAGGTATAGCTTTTGAGGACGACTTCCTTCATATTCAGCAGAATTTCCAGGACATCCTCTCTGATTCCCTCAATTGTGGCAAACTCGTGATTTACCCCAGCAATTCGGACCGCTGTCACCGCTGCACCTTCAAGGTTGGACAACAGAACCCGTCTCAGGGCATTGCCAACCGTTGTGCCTTGACCGCGTTCAAGAGGCTCCAGGACAAATTTGCTATATTGACTTTGATTCTTTAGTGTTTTCGACTCTACACACTCGATCTGAAACTGCGCCACGGAGTAACCTCCCTTATACGTAAGACCCCCCAGAAAGCAGCACTGACGCGCTTTCTTTGTTATTGCCCCTGACAAAAAATTCGGTGCAAACTCCAAGTTTGAAGTATCAGCGGGTTGGTTTGGGGTTAAGCACGTCCCAGCTGACACTTCTCGATATTTTGAACCAATACAGACGCGATCGCGTCTCTACACTCTGCGCCGTTTGGGTGGACGGCAGCCGTTATGGGGAATCGGAGTTACATCTCGAATTAACCTGCTTTCCAACCCTGCCCCTTGAAGTGCCCGAATAGCAGTTTCTCGACCAGCCCCCGGTCCACTAACCATCACTTCAATTTGACGCATCCCTTGATCCATCGCGCGTCGAGCCGCACTATCAGCAGCCGTCTGAGCTGCGAAAGGAGTTCCCTTCTTAGCCCCTTTAAAGCCGCTGGAGCCGGCTGAAGCCCAAGAAACAACATCACCTCGAATATCAGCAATGGTGACGATGGTGTTATTAAATGTGGACTGGATGTATGCTACGCCATTGGGTACGTTACGTTTCTGCTTTTTTGTACCAGTTTTTTTAGTTGGTCGCGCCATTTCGCTCTAGAAAACTCGTGTGGGTTTGACTGAACAAATTAATTATTTCTTGGCTGGTGGCTTCTTCTTACCAGCAACGGCAACTCGCCGTCCTCTCCGGGTTCGGGCATTGGTGCGAGTCCGTTGACCTCTTACTGGCAGTCCCATGCGATGGCGACGCCCGCGATAGGTACCAATGTCAACGAGGCGTTTGATGTTCATTGACTCCAAACGCCTCAGGTCTCCTTCAACCTGGTAGTTGCTTTCTACAGTTGCTCTAAGAGCCGCTACTTCGGCATCACTCAGATCCTTAACTCTCGTGTCAGGATTGATGCCCGTTGCCTCCAGTATTTGTTTAGACCGGGACAAACCGATTCCATAGATGTAAGTTAGACCAATTTCTACACGCTTGTCGCGAGGAAGGTCTACACTGGCGATCCGGGCCACGCTTGCTTCTCCCTATTCTTGATTTTGTGCTACAAATGATTCTGAAGAGTCTCTAGGTTAGCCTTGACGCTGCTTATGCTTGGGATTGGAACAAATCACCCTGACTCTACCGTTACGCCGAATGACACGGCATTTTTCACAGATTTTTCGGACGGATGCTCTAACTTTCATGTCTTTTTTTGACACACTGCAAGCACATTATTATATCACTTTTTAGGGGCGTTTGTCAGCCCATATAAGTTACAGTTAAATCCTTGAAGAAGGGATAAGCTTTCCTGTAACCCTACTTTTTGCGAAGGCGATACGTGATTCGGCCTTTCGTTAGATCATAGGGAGTCAATTCAACCTTCACCCGATCCCCTGGCAAAATTTTGATGTAATTGCGGCGGATTTTTCCTGAAATATGGGCAAGGACGTTAAAGCCATTGTCCAAATCAACTCGAAACATGGCATTTGGCAGGGATTCGGTTACCGTGCCTTCCATTTCAATTAAATCTTGCTTAGACAAGCTGTTTAACCTCAATTTCTTCAGTTACTCTCTCCCATTACCAATCGGTAAATGTTTGTCCAGAGAGTCTTAACATATTTTATCAAAAAAGCAATCAAAGCGGCTGAATCGCTCACCCAGCTGTTCGGCTCTAGAGCAGGGAGACTTGGATAAGTTGTCTCCCTAGGTGATAAGTTAAGAAGCTACGAGCTGTTTTAAGGACTCGGTCACTTCCTCTAAAGAACGATCGCCATTAACTGATTTCAGACTTGATCGCTCGCGGTAAAAATCAATTAATGGCGTTGTCTCGCTGTGATAAACTTTCAGCCTCGTGCGAATTGCCTCTTCAGTATCATCAGGCCGTCCTCGTCCTAGCATCCGTTCTACTACCACCTCATCTGGGACTTCCAGATTGATGCACTCACACGTTTCGTTCAGTTCTTGCAATAGCTCATCTAAGAAAGCAGCTTGCTTAACAGTACGGGGAAACCCATCCATAATCCAACCCTTGTGAGCATCGGGTTGGCTGAGGCGATCGCGTACCAAATCTAGGAGCAACTCATCAGGAACCAACTCTCCCTTACTGATATAGCCTAGGGCTTTCTCCCCGACAGGTGTTTTAGCTGCTACCGCGTTTCGTAACATTTCACCCGTTGAAATATGAGGAATTCCCAACACCTCTGCCAAAACTTGTGCCTGAGTCCCCTTTCCTGCCCCTGGAGGCCCTAGTAAGATTAATCTCGTCATTAGTGTGTTATTAGTCCTTAGTCATTGATCCTGAGTCATTAGTCATTCGTCATTAGTCATTAGTGGCTTATGGTCTAGGGACTGAAGACTAAAGACTAATGACTAGGAACTATTGCTTGACCATGCCTTCGTAGCGTTGGGAAATCACATAGGTCTGAATTTGCTTAGCCGTGTCAATTGCGACACCCACTAAAATTAGCAAAGATGTAGCTCCCAATCCCCTAAACGTTGTCACGCCAGTGGCGCTTTCTACCGCAGTTGGCACAACTGCCACCAATCCCAAGAAAATCGCGCCTAAGAACGTCAGCCGATTTAGGACTCGCTCCACATACTCACTCGTCGTCCGTCCGGGACGAATGCCAGGAATGCTCGCTCCCATCTTCTTCAGATTCTGCGCCATATCCACTGGGTTAATAATCAAGGAAGCATAGAAGTAACTGAAGAATACAATCAGCACCAAGTAGACCAAAACATATAACCAGGGAGTTGGTCCATTGGGACTGAGATAAGTGGAAATCTGAACCAGGGTTTGATTGACTGGCGCGAAAAATCCATTTTGGGCGCTATTACCTGTGAACTGAGCTAGGGAGGCTGGCAAAATCAACACAGCCGAGGCAAAGATAATCGGCATCACACCACCTTGGTTAAGCCGCAGCGGCAGGTAATTCGTCCGTTCTCGGTAGAGACGGCGACCCACTTGACGCCTTGCCGTAATAATTGGAATTCGGCGGGTTCCCTCCTGCACAAAGACAATTCCAACAATCATGATCAGGAAAACCAAGAGCAGGATCACGACCTTACCCACCGTTTCTCTCCCTCCCGTCTGAGCCAATTCGATGGTTTGCCCTAAGGTACGGGGCAGAATCGCAACGATATTGACAAAAATCAATAGGGAGGCTCCGTTACCAATTCCCCGTTCGGTAATTAGCTCTGAGAGCCACATAACAAAAATGGAGCCAGCCGTTAGCGCTAGCGCCGTTTCGGCAATAAATAGGGAACCTGGAGTGGTTGCATAGCGCTGTACCCACAAAGCAATACCAATACTTTGAGCCACTCCCCAGCCTAGAGCTACATAGCGGGTAATCTGAGAAATTTTTCTCCGGCCTGCTTCACCTTCATTCTTCTGCAAGTTCTCAAGAGCTGGAATCGCTGCTGTCAGCAATTGTAGGATGATCGAAGCATTAATATAGGGCAAAATTCCCAGAGCAAAAATCCCTAAAGCGGAAAGACCGCCTCCGGAGAAAATATCCAAAAATCCAATGACTGGACTATTTTGGATATCTGCTGAAAATCTTTCCCGGTCAATTCCCGGTACGGGTAAGAAGACACCAAAGCGGGCTAAGATCAACAGACCGATGGTGACAAGCAACCGACCTCTAAGGCCAGCAGCTTGAGCCATCTGCATAAACGTTTCTTGCGCGGTTGGGGTTTTGTCTCGACTGACAACCATTGGGCTACCTCTACAGGATGCGGGAGGAAGGCGAGTACGCCTATATTAGGGCAAGAGATGAGTCTACGCCTCTACAACTTCACAGCTACCACCAGCCTGTTCGATTTTCGTGCGGGCTCCAGCCGTGAAGGCAGCAGCTTTGGCGTTGAGTGGCACATTCAACTCCCCATCGCCGAGCAGTTTCAAGGGACCATCATTGGTTGTGACAATACCAGCCTCCATTAATGAGGTTAAGGTCACTTCTGTATTGGCAGGGAGTGAAGCCAACTTACCCACGTTGATCGTAGTGTAATGTTTGGGATTAACGACAGTAAAGTGCTTTAACTTAGGCACACGCCGATACAATGGCATCTGGCCGCCTTCAAACCCCGGTCGCGTACTCCCACCTGATCGTGATTTTTGACCCCGCATTCCCTTCCCCGCGCTAGCCCCTTGACCGGCAGAGACACCACGACCGAGGCGACGCCGACGCTTTTTAGAGCCTTTTTGAGGCACTGCATCATTAATTCTCATAATCTTATACTTCGTTGAAAGGTTTGTAAGTTGGAAGGTCGAGAGGCTGGAAGGTTGGAAGGTTTAAACCAGTCTTCTAACTTTCAACCTGCTAACCTTCAACCAGCAACTCTTCTCTAGGCGTAGAGATTCTCGACAGGAACACCACGCTCTTGGGCAACTTCCGAAAACGTGCGCAGAGAGTCAAGGGCGTTGATCGCAGCTCTGGCATTATTCAAAGGATTATTGGAACCCAGTTGCTTGGCTAAGACGTTACGAACCCCAGCTAACTCCAGCACTGTACGCACGGCTCCACCAGCAATTACACCCGTTCCAGGAGCAGCGGGACGCATCATTACTTTTGCCCCAACAGCAGCTCCGTTAGAAGGGTGAGGAATGGAATTTGACTTGGTCAGAGGGACATCAATCAACTGCTTCTTGCCATCAGCAACGCCCTTACGAACCGCGCCAATTACATCACCCGCTTTGCCGACGCCAACACCGACTTGCCCCCGCTCGTTCCCTACGACGACGATTGCCCGGAAGCTTAATTTTTTACCCCCTTTGACAACCTTGCTGACGCGACGGATTTGGATCACCCGCTCTTGCCATGTAGTTTCTTTCTCTTTGGCGCGATTAGTTTTTCGACGATTTGCCATAATTTTTTAGTTGTTAGTTGTTAGTTGTTAGTTGTTAGTTGCCGCTAACTTCTGATTGGGGACAGCTAATTCGTGACAAACCATTAAAAGTCTAATCCAGCTTCACGCGCTGCGTCAGCCAAGGCTTTGATACGGCCGTGGTAAAGGTTACCACCTCGGTCAAAGACAACCTTTGAGATCCCTTTTTCTATCAACCGCTGAGCAATTAACTGACCCACCTTAGCTGAGGCTTGACAATTCGCACCGGATTTTACTTCCGACTTCAGATCGGCTTCTAGAGTGGAAGCCGCCACCAAGGTATGTTGTTGAGTATCGTCAATGACCTGTGCATAGATGTGCTGATTTGAGCGAAACACAGCTAACCTAGGTCGTTCCGAAGTACCGTTCACTTTCCGGCGCACCCGCCGATGCCTGCGTCGAACCGATTCTTTACGAGTAAGCTTCATTTTTACTTCTTACCTGTCTTACCAGCTTTACGTCTTACCATTTCACCGGCATAACGAATGCCTTTACCCTTGTAGACTTCCGGTGGGCGAACAGCGCGAATTCGGGCGGCCGTGTTGCCTACAATTTCTTTATTGATCCCGCTAACAATCACGTTGGTGTTGTTTTCAACTGCCACTTGAATGCCCTCAGGAGGGACAATTTCTACCGGTTTGCTGTAACCCACATTCAAAATTAGGTTGCGACCTTGAACTTGGGCTCGATAACCAACGCCCTGGATTTCCAGACGCTTCTGAAACCCCTGAGAAACTCCCTCAACCATATTGGCAACCAAGGTGCGGGATAAACCGTGACGCTGACGGGCAACTCTAGACTCATCCCGCCGCACTACCCGGAGGGTATCAGCATCTTGCTCCACTACAACTTGTTCCGGCAGAACCCGGTTCAGTTCTCCTTTTGGGCCTTTAACGGTAACGTGTTGACCGTCAACCGTCACGGTTACTTTATTGGGAATGGTTATTGGGCGCTTGCCAATACGCGACATGACTTAATCCTCCTTCAACAGTTATGAGTTATGAGTTATGAGTTATGAGTTAGTCTTTTATATAATTCAAAACTCAAAACTCAAAACTCTTACCAGACGTAGCACAGCACTTCACCACCAATTCCCTGACGTCGCGCTTCCCGGTCAGTCATAATGCCATGGGAGGTGGAAATAATCGCAATACCAATACCACCCAAAACTCTTGGTAAGTCTTTGCGATTGGAGTAAACCCTTAAACCTGGCTTACTAACCCGCTTCATTGCCCTGATGATGGGTTGGCGGTTTTTGCCTTTGTATTTCAGGGAAACCACTAAGTATTTTTTGATGCCTTCACCAACTTCTTCGTAATCGCCAATAAAGCCTTCGTCCTTTAAGACTTTGGCAATACTGCGGGTCATTCTTGTTGATGGTACATTTGTCGTTTGATGCTTCACCAAGCACGCATTCCGAATGCGGGTGAGCATATCTGCGATTGTGTCGTTTGCCGCCATTAATTAGTTCCTTCCTATGATTACAGCTTTAGCTCTCCCGGAAAGGCATCCCCAGTTCTTTGAGCAAGGCGCGGCCTTCTTCATCGGTGTTTGCTGTTGTGATGATTGAAATATCCATGCCACGAATTTGATCGATACTGTCGTAGTCTACTTCGGGAAAAATGAGTTGTTCTCGAACGCCAAGCGTGTAGTTACCACGACCATCAAAGCTTTTGGGGCTGATGCCACGAAAGTCTCGAATTCTGGGAAGTGCCAAACTAATCAAGCGGTCGAGAAACGCATACATGCGGTTCCCTCTCAAGGTCACCATGACACCAACGGGCATTCCTTGGCGGATTTTAAAACCTGCGATCGCTTTTTTAGCTCGCGTTACCACTGGTTTTTGACCCGCGATCGTCGCAATTTCACTCACCGATGATTCCAGTGCCTTGGCATTCTGCGACGCCTCTCCCAATCCCCGGTTAACGGTAATTTTTACGACCCGTGGGACTTGGTGAATGTTTTTATAGCCGAACTGTTCTCTTAGTTTTGGGACTACCGTTTCTTGGTAGAGAGTTTTCAATCGATCTGTCATGATTTTTGTCCTTTTGCCCCCTGGGCTTGGTCAGGGAATTGCAATTTCGGATTTTGGATTTAATTCCAAAACCTAAAATAATTAATCGATAATTTCACCGGTTTTTTTTAGCATTCGCACCTTACGACCATCTTCAGTAAAGGTGTAACAAACGCGGCTGGCAACCTTTTGGTTTGTGGAGTAAAGCATGACGTTGGAGCTATGAATGGGAGCCTCAAATGTCACAATTTGACCCGTCTCACCTTCCTGCTGGGGCTTGACATGCTTGGTCTTGACGTTAACCCCTTTGACAACAACCTTGCTGAGTTTGGGTAACGTCCGCACGATTTCTCCGACTTTGCCTTTATCTCGACCGGAAATCACCTGAACGGTGTCGCCTTTTTTGACGTGCATGTTGTAGCGCGTTGGAGTTTTGTTCGCGCTCCTGCGTTGGATTGCCATCAGAGTACCTCCGGAGCCAAGGAAACAATTTTTGTAAAGTTTTTGTCGCGTAATTCCCGCGCTACGGGTCCGAAAACACGGGTTCCTCTGGGGTTGCCGTCTTGGTTAATAATGACGGCAGCATTGTCGTCGAAGCGAATACTCATACCGCTCTCCCGGCGCAATCCCTTGCGAGTGCGAACAATCACAGCTCTGACAACATCTGACTTTTTGACAGCCATATTTGGGATCGCATCCTTAACAACGGCAATGATTACATCCCCGACACTGCCGTAACGGCTATTTCCAGCTCCTAAGACTCGGATGCACTGTAATTTACGCGCTCCGCTGTTGTCAGCGACATTCAGGTAAGTCTCTTGTTGAATCATAGTAAACCTCCTTATTCGTTGTTAGTTGTTAGTTGTTGAAGCATGTTGTTAGTTCTCCAAACACTAAAAACTAACAACAATGTTTAGTTTTGAGAGGTACGGTTGAGGATTTCAGCAACCATCCAGCGCTTGGTTCGGCTTAGAGGGCGTGTTTCTTGAATCCGGACGCGATCGCCTTCTTTACACTTATTTTCCTCATCATGAGCTTTATATCGCTTCGTCTGCACGATGATTTTGCCGTACTTTGGATGAGGAGCGCGGTTTTCAACAGCGACCACAACCGTTTTGTTCATTTTGTCGCTGACGACCAAACCAACTCTTTCTTTAACTGCCATTCGGGTTTACTCCTCTTGTTTATCGGGTTCTGGGGTGTCAGCGGATGGTGCAGGAGTTGCAGATTCGCGATCATCTGTTTCAGCTTCAGCGGCTGCGGCAAGTTGGCGTTCTCGTTCCACCGTCATCAGTTGGGCAATGCGATGCCGAACGTGCTTGAACTGATGAGGCTTTTCCAATCTCCGAGTCGCCTTTTGCATCCGTAGCTGGAACAGTTCGCGCTTGGCAGCAAGAATTGCGTCAGCCACTTCCTGGTCGCTTAATTTTCTGGCATCTTCTATTTTGGGCAGAGGCATACCTTATACCTGTTCCCCTTCACGAGTGATGAACTTTGTTTGAATTGGCAACTTATTAGCCGCTAACCGCATGGCTTCGCGAGCAGTGTCTTCAGGCACACCAGCGATTTCATAGAGAATCCGTCCGGGTTTGACGACGGCGACCCAAAACTCGGGTGAACCTTTACCCGAACCCATACGAGTTTCCGCCGCACGCTGCGTGACAGGTTTATCCGGAAAAACACGAATCCAGATTTTGCCACCCCGCCGGATATAACGGGTCATGGCACGACGCCCCGCTTCAATTTGACGAGCTGTAATCCAAGCTGGCTCCGTTGCTTGCAGACCAAATTCGCCAAAGTTTAAGGTGCTGCCACGAGTGGCTACGCCCCTCATTCGCCCGCGTTGTTGTTTGCGGAATTTCGTTCTTCTAGGACTTAACATGATTCGTTAGTTGTTAGTTGTCAGTTGTCAATTGCCAATGACCAATGACTATTCGTTTGAGCGGTCTTCAAATTGCTGGCGGCGTCGTTGTTGACGGCGACTGGGTTGATTTCCTGTCGGTGCTGGCTGTTCTTCTTGGCCGGGAATGATTTCTCCTTTGAAGACCCACACCTTAACGCCCAAAATTCCGTAAATCGTTTTAGCCGTGCGGTAGGAGTAGTCAATATCAGCTCGGAGAGTATGTAGAGGCACTCGTCCTTCACGAACCCACTCGGTTCGAGCGATTTCTGCGCCATTTAACCGACCGCTTACTTGAATTTTAATTCCCTGAACATCAGCACGTTGAGCGCGTTGAATCGCCTGACGCACAACCCGGCGGAAGGAAACTCTTCGCTCTAGCTGTTGGGCGATGTACTCAGCAATCAGCTCGGCATCGGCATCCACCCGCGCTACTTCGATAACGTTGATCCGAATTTGACGATTGCTCCCCAGAACGTTTTGAAGACCGACACGTAAATTCTCGATTCCGCTACCGCCACGACCAACGACAACACCCGGTCGAGCCGTGTGAACTTCTAGATCGATTTGATCGGCTTTGCGTTCGATCCGGATTGCGGAAATTCCGGCATTATTCAGGTTCTTCTCGACGTACTCTCGGATTTGGCGGTCTTCCTGTAGAATTTCTGGATAGCGCTTTGGGTCAGCAAACCAGCGAGACCGATGCTCTTGAGTAATTCCCAGTCGAAAACCAATTGGATGAATTTTTTGTCCCACGACTTTTTCCTTATTCGTTTATTGCTAATTGTTCATTGCTAATTGTTGGCGACGATTAGCAATTGGCGATTAGCCATTCGCTAATGACTATTCATCCACGTCCGGAGAAACAGCCACTGTAATATGGCAAGTTGGCTTGCGAATTTGGTAAGCACGACCTTGCGCCCTTGGTCTAAAGCGCTTCAAGCTAGGTCCCATATCGGCATAAGCTTGAGTAATAACCAATTTGGCAGGGTCAAGACCGACATTATGCTCGGCATTGGCAACAGCGGAGCGCAGGACTTTTAGCACGGGTTCGCAAGCTCGGTAAGGCATGAATTCTAGAATAATTAGGGCTTCCCGATAGGAGCGACCCCGAATCTGATCGAGAACTCGCCTTACCTTCGTAGGAGACATGCGGATGTAGCGTGCGATCGCTTTTGTTTCTGCTGTAGTATCTATTGCCATAGTTTTCTTTAGCTCT
>JAIUYC010000034.1 GCA_020216575.1 Coleofasciculus sp. S288
CCCGCTCAGTGCTAAAGGGATTGCTATCGATAATTTCCAAAACCAAGATTGCCAGTTAGTTTTCATCATGCAGAGGAACCTCTAAAAAAATTTGGTTTCTTACCGCTGTTTTAAACGGTGGCTCAACACTCTAGTGCAAGATGGCAGAAGTAACTCACCCGTTTGCAAGCAATTGAACACCTTACGCTCAAAGAACTTTTGACTGCTGCATAGCAGTACTAGTGACTCTGACAAGTTGGTAGGAGTTGAGAAGTGATTGTAGATGCTTTGACTGTGTGATTCCCACGCCCTTGCCCGTTATCAGCTAAGTGGGACGAACTCGTAGCCGTTGCTGCGTCTGAACCGCTCTGTATCTCAGCATCAAGCTCAATCCAATCGGCGATAACTGTGTCACCCTGAAGCGGTTCATCGGGTCGAGGTGGTGTACCCCCACGTCCGATTTCAAAATATTCAACAGTGTCTTGTCCCTCACTCGCTTGACATCCCTCAGCAACATCCGAGTCGCGAGGTTCATCAGGCAAGGTGGTTAACCCACGACTGGGGTCAACTCCCAGTGTATTAATGTTCACATCGCCGTCAAGTCCGAACTCTGAGCTGGCTGTGAAGTCACTGAGCGGAGTATCCTCTTCTCGGAATTGGAGTCCAAAGATGGCTTGAGTGGTAATTTCGATTCTTCCCCCATTACCCGTAAAAGCGTTGGCTCTGATGTCGCTATTTTCTCCAGGAACAGCAATGATGAAGCCATCATCAGCGTTAATGGTGATATTTCCCCCATTCCCACCTGCTGGTGCAGTGCCTGCGGTGGCAGATATCAAACTGTTACGGCGCATGAGTAACAAATCTTGTACCTGGAGGCTAATATTGCCCCCTTCGCCTGAGAACGTCTCCGCAATGAGTTCTCCTTGATTATTTAGAGAGATGGTATCTGCCGTAATCTCTAGGTTACCTGCATTTCCAAAGCTTGAACCTCTGCTGAGTACTCTCTCAGGAATAATCTCCCCTAATCCAGGGATATTCTGGTGGAGGGCATCAACTAAGGTCTGAGCTTTGGTTAATATTCGCTGATTCTCCCGAAACTCCGGATTGCTGCTGACTGTCACTCTCGCCCTATCCTCGACAATTATGCGATCGCTGTCAATCCTCAAGCTGCCAGCATCTCCCGCCCCAAAAGACTGAGCATAGATGCCGCTCTTAAACTGCCCGTCTTCTGAAGTTCCCCTCAGTTCTACCAATTCCGCACCATTGACGATAACACTTCCTCCTCGACCCCTGTCATAAGTAGAAGCAGATACCACTCCCCCATCTCGGACAATCAACTGTCTTATATTAATTTCCAAATTTCCCGCATTGCTTTCTGTGGCTGTATCAACGGTTAAGTTGCTGGGAAGCTGATTTTCAGAAGTGCCACTCACGAGTACAGAATCTGCTTCAATCCTCACACTCCCCCCTTGACTTCCTCTGTCCAAGGCAGTAGCCGATACTGTCCCTCCATCCCGAATACTCAACTGAGTCGTACTAATCCTCACGTCTCCAGCTTGTCCTTTGTCTACACTGACACTCGCCAAAACACTCGGTATACCATCGGCAGTGCCAGCCACATCTACAGAATCAGAAGCCCTCACAGTTAAAGTGCCTCCTCGCCCCGCCCCATCAGTCGATGCAGATACAATTGACCCTTCCTGAATACTCAACTGTTGAGTGTCAATCGTCACATTTCCACTGGGGAGAACACCTTGATTCTGAGTTGCTAGATAACTTCTTTGGTTCAGTTCCAGGAACTCCGAAGCAGTGACATTAATATCCCCTGCCTGAGAATTTTCCAAGGCTTTGCTAACTACAACACTACGGTTAGTTAACGAAACTGACCCTGTTGTGAAGTTAATATCGCCTCCTGTGCCGGATTTGGTCTCACTACCAACAAGGCTAGTTTCGAGAGAAATGGCTGTATTATTGGTTAAGGCAATTGAGCCTCCAGCACCAGAGCTACCACCGGAGGCGTTGACAATACTTCGAGTAAGATTGATGTCCCCATTAGCAGAAAGTGCGATCACTCCTCCATTCCCACTCCCATTAGCAAATTGAGTCAGGGTTGGCGGTATGTTCAAGTTGCTGTTGCTAGCAAATTCGATGAGTTTTTGAGGAACAGAACCGGAGTTAAGAATAGCTTCTGTAGCATTAATTTCTCCATTGGTACTGTTTAGAGTAATATCGCCTCCGTTTATTGCACCAACTGAGTTGACAGTAGCCCCATTCATCGTGATGTCGCTATTGGCATTGAGGATGATATTACCCCCCTGACTCAATACAGAACCAGAGTTGATCAGACTAGCATTAGTATCAATTGCACCATTTTGACTGGTCAGTTTAATCTCACCACCATTGCCGCTGCCACCACTAACAGATTCAAGGTTTCCTGTCGTGATATTACTGTTAGCAGAGAGTGAGATCGCGCCTCCATTCCCCTCAACAGAGCTAGAGTTGAGAGTACCTATACTGGTATCGATACTGCCTTGGCGACTGATGAGAGCAATATTTCCTGTACGCAGAGTATCTTCTGGACTTGATAAGCCATTGGCATTGAGCGAATTAGTCTTGATATCACCGTTGGCAGTAAGGGTAATATCACCTGCCCTCGCAGGAACACTCAAAAATTGAAATGAGGAGTCTATCGTACCCGTTGTTATGCTAGCTCCTGAAATAGTTATAGTTCGCCCATTAGTTTTGATGGTGTCCCCTAAATCCATTTCAAAAGAGCCAGCACCATCATCATCAGCATCCGCCGTGAATGATATCGACCCACCCGGAAAAACTATGCTATCGAGAGTAATCAACGGCTTATTCTGAAAATCCAGCAACACCCCTGGAGCAACAGTAATATCGTTGGTTGCTTCTAATACAACATTCCCTAGCTGGCTTTCAAGAGTATTGGCGTTGATAGTTATATCCGTCCCAGCGAATTCATCTTCTAAGATGTCCGGCAAGGCACCCACAACTTCCGGTGGAGTATCCGGTTCAGTCGCCGAGATTTTAATATTTCTAGGGTCAAGCAACAACGTTCCAAAGTTACCATTAGCAGCACTGGTATCCACTTGACCTCGGAAAATCAGGTTCTCTTTCCCTGAAACCTCTACAAACCCACCATTGCCAGCACTGCTACCCCCACGGGCGCTGATATTTCCATAAAACCCAGTCGTTTCATCTGCCCAAACAATGACCCGACCGCCATCACCATCTGTCAGCGCATTAGCATTAATCACAGAATCACTATCGACAAATGTGCGCGAGGCATTCAGAACTGAATCAAGCCCCCGATAATCTCCACCCATCAGCACCGTACCACCACCGTTGATGCCAGAGGCATTAATAGTAACCCCAAATAGCCCTACCTTATCTCCTAGAACCTGCACCCTACCCGCCGTATCTCCCGACACATCAATGCTGCCAGAGGTGACTACACTTCCTGCATCGGTTGGTATCCTGATACCTGTTCCCGTTAGTTCCACCTCACCCGTGTCGGTAACGGTTAGACCTGTGTCAACTCCTGCACTCATGAGAAGCTGGGGTAACGTCTGAGGACTGGGGAGTGAGGATTGAGTACGAGGACTGGAGGAAATATTGAGCAACTGAGCGTCTCGTCCCATCTGCACTACAGGCAACCCTCCATCCGCCATTTCTGCTGGTACAGCCAACACAACCACCTCACCGCTTGGGGCTGACAATTGACCCGTACTAGTTACTGTCCCCCCCACCAGCGTTAAATTTTGCCCCGATTCCACGGCTAAGTTGCCAGCATTAACTATTGCCCCTGACTGTTGAGTCTCAAATTGCAAGCCAATCGGCACGGGTACATCAACGGTTAATAGAGGTGGTGCTTCCGGATGCGTGGCGCTAAAGTGCGTTCCATCGGGAAAAGTCAGGCTATTCGCTGTACTGGCGACAAATGAACCTCGGATATCTAGCTGGGCATTTGCTCCAAAAATAATGCCGTTGGGATTCATCAGAAACAAATTCGCCTCACCCAACACGCCCAGCGTTCCCAGCAAGTGAGACGGGTTGCTTCCTGTTACTCGGCTGAAAATCGTCTCAATTGCGGCTGGATTGGTAAAATAGGCTCCTCGTCCTTCACCGATATTAAATTCCAGAAAACTGTGAAAGAGGAGTGTCCCTCGAATTGCCCCACCATCAATCCGGTCAGCTTGCGGATTGATCGATGTTACCTCAGAACTTTCACCTCCGAGAGTGCGATCGGGGATAATTTGAGCTAGAACGCGATCAGAGATTGCGCTACTCAGCGCTAGCGGGATTGCCAGCAGTAACTTTCCAAGGCAATTCAGCCAGGTTGCTGTCATATTCAATTAAGTTTATTGCAAGGTAGTGAGTAAGTCGGTCAGATTGAATGAAAACGCTTAAAACGTTTCAAGTCTACTCGCTTCCTGATGGAATTGAAAACTTATTTTTCCATTCCCCTAACACTTTCTTGAGAGAAATTAAATAATGAACTTAGATAGACATTATGAAATGAAAACCCCTCTGTAGTTCCCCTTCATAAGGTGGAATGGTAACAAATGGGGGTTGATTTTTATGGTTCTCCATGTCGAGATGCTCTGTTAAATAGCCTGATTCAATTCACCAAACCGGTGAATCGTATCTACCTCAATCTTCTGTTTTAAAAGGAATTGAATTCAATGACTATCCGCTTACAGCATCGCGTCATGTTAGCAACGTTTGCTCCAAGTATCCTACAAATCATGTTCTGGAGTTTGGCATTGCTTCTCAGTTGGGGATTTGCAGAACCAGCACGAGCAGCCAATAAGATAGAACTCGATCTTGGCTCAACGTCAGTATCTGTAGGAGTTGATGTCCTAGAAAACTTTGCCCAGACAGGCAATCTCTCACCCAGCCTTGAGCCTCTGGTTAAGGCAGAATTAGAGGATTTAAAGAAACAACAAAACCTAGATGTTACCGTAACGCAGTTGCAGAAACAGCTCAATCGGCTTATTAGTGTAAACCCTAACTCAATTGATGATGAAGAAAAGAAAGGACTGGAATGGCTTAAGCAGTTGGTTCCTGGTAGTACCGACGAACAAATAAAACAAGCTCTGTTACTAATGCAGCAGCAGAGAAGCAATCAAACAGTGATTGATTTCTTAAAAGCATTTCCCGGAGAATCTGTCAGCTCAAACAACTTTATCTCTGCGGTGGCAGTCTATAACTTTGGAGCGACAGAAACAAATCCGCCTAAAGCTAACGTCATCGATGTACTTTGGTATGGACACAATCTATCGTACAATGCTGCAATTTCTCAATTAGCGGCTAATGCAAGCACCTATGATCCTTGGGGTGATGGCAGCAAAGAATGGAACCTGACAATGTGGAATCCGAGCGAATCAACCCCCAACTTTTCAGATTACGATGTCTTTGTAATTGGCACTGGTGGTACTGAATTTGGCTTTGACTTTAATGCTTCGGGAATTTTGAACAATAAGAATGCTATTGAAGCAGCCAGAGGCGATCGCACTTTTCTCAGTGGTCAAGACGCTGACGCACACTATATCTATGCGCCAGGTCCACAGCCTAATGGTCCATTCGGTTTCTTGGTGAATGCAGTCAACTGGGCAGCCAGTGGTCAAGGAATGGGTATTGTATCGCTAGCGGATGGCTGGTTTCCCAGTAATAATCCTACGGATAGTCACTGGTGGTTAAACGAAAACTCGTTCTTAAAGGATGAATTGGAGGGATATGTCTCTACTTTCGTGGAAGAGAAGGTTATCGTCCCTACTGAAACCTCTGACTTTCCTGTTAACGAAGGGTTGACAACAGAAGGATTGAGCAACTGGAAGCACTCTGCCCATCGCAGCTTTAACAAAACTATCTCAGGCTATATCTCAATCAACGATTCAGGTAGTCTCCCTGGTTATGCTGTAACAATTGTGACAGCAAGCGAAGCTGATGGTGGGACGGGTGGCTCTCGTGCAGTGCCTGAACCAACTTTTTCTGCACTGGGTCTGTTGGGTTTTGGGGCTTTTGGTATCGCACGGCTGAAGCGCAAGCTCTAACAGGGAAGTTCAGCCTCTCAAATGTAGCTAATGTTTTAAGCTTGGGAGCGATCGCACAATCTCCAACCTTAGCTATCTTCTGTCACTCTCCCCAAAGCATATTTCCAAAGGATTGATTTTGTAGAGCGAAGCATTGCCAAAGTAAAGTTTCGGCAATCAAGCAGAGATGATTCGCTTCAATGTTTCGCTTTTTTTCTACTCAAAGGAAGGACTAAACAAATGTCTACAACATCAAACACCGACAGTAATAAAGAACCTACTGACTTGCTGCTAAGCAGTAACTGGATTAAAGAAAATAGTGAAGACGATCCCCATCTCGCTGGTAGTATTGTTGGTATCTTTAGCACGAAAGACCCTGATGTAGGCAACACCTTCACTTACGAATTAGTGACGTCTGCCCCAGATACCGACAACGGACTCTTTGAAATCGTTGACAATCGGCTAAAAATCCAGGTTCCTCCTGATTATGACAACCGAAATTCCTACAATATCCAGGTTCGTACCACTGACCAAGGCGGACTCAGCCTGATCAAGAACTTCACGATTAACATTCTGGATACTGCACAACCTGCCTCAGAAAAGAGAGATATAGTCTTGACCAAGAGCAGCATTAACGAGAAGGTTCCGAATGGATCTATTGTTGGCACTTTCTGGGTTGCTAACGGCAATTCTGATACCTTTAAGTACGAATTAGTCCCTGACTCATGGGATAATCAATACTTTACTATTGACGGTAACGAGCTACGCATTAAGCATTCCCCAGATTTTGAAGTTCATCCTTCAGGCGGTCTTGGACGTTCCTACCTTATTCTAGTTAAAGCTGTTGACGCTACAGGAGCAGAAGTCTTCAAAAATCTAACGATTACCGTGAACGACCTGCCTGAGCCTCCCCCGGTTAATAACCAGCCTGAGGATATTTTAATCACCAATAGCAGCTTGCTGAGAAGTGGCAGCGTCAATGAGAGCGTACCCGATAACAGCCTCGTACCTGCTACCCGTTTTGTTGGCTTCTTAAGTACCCTTGACCCCGATAGAGGCGATACTTTCACGTATCAGTTAGCTCCTGATACAGAAACCCTTGACAACGAATTTTTCACCCTTGATGGTAACGAACTAGATATCACTGTTACCCCAGATTATGAAGTTAAACCCTTCTATAATATTCAGGTTCAGAGTATTGATCAAGGAGGACTTAGCTACACCAAAGACCTGACAATTACAGTAAATAACCTGTCTGAGACACCTGACAGTTCCATCGAAAATGCTATTAGTAAATGGGAATCAAGGATGACAGACTTTGGTCAAAGACTGTATGACTCTTTGAGCAATCCCGAAAACACCTTTGACTTCGAGTTAGACCCTACCACGTATTACGATGCTGAGTGGGTGTTTTATCAAATTGCTGATTACACGGGTGATAATCGCTTCTTTGATTACGCTGAAGAACTAGGTTCTATCTACCAAGCTTACGTTTTTGACAACAGTGGTGCAGTACCTGGATACCGAAACTTCAGTCACGGGCTTACCCTACGGTATCTGCAAACTGGCGATGAAGATGCAAGAGACGCAGCCAGGCTACTCTCGCGGAATGCTGCCATTGCTCGTGACCCTATTAACGCTCAAATCGATCAAAATGACGAAACGGCGAGTTATCAGCGGAGTCGCGAAGTAGCCTACGCTATCATGACCTATCTCAATGCTGAAAAGCTAGGCGAACCGCGCCGCGATCGCCTTGAAAAGCTGGTTGAGTACGCTTTTGGTCATCTAGATCAATGGTTTGTTTCAAAAACAGCAAGTTACGTGCAATCATTCATGGTCGGTCTGACGGCTCAGGCATTAATCTCCTACCATGATGCAACAGGCGATCCGAGGGTTGTCAGCACCCTATCTCAAGCAATGAATAATTTATGGGATCTAAATTGGGTTGATGCAAGTAAAGCATTCAGATATTCTGACCGCATCATTCATCAAAATGACGAGAAAGAAACTGAACCAGCAGCAGACCTTAATCTACTCATTGCTCCAGCTTACGCTTGGCTCTACTATCAAACAGGGGAAGAGCAATTTCGAGAAAGAGGCGACGAGGTATTCAAGGGTGGAATCTTCAAAGATGGAGATCCAAGTAAGGGTGAAGTTGAGTTGCCTGGTAACAAGCAATTTAATCAGAACTACCGTTGGAGCTTTCAGTACGTCCAATGGCGGAATATGGAACCACTCGGAGAAGAGGCTGATAACAGCCCTGTCATTTACGGTAGTAATGGCGATGACAACCTTATGGGTAGTTCTGCTAATCAAGAAATCTTTGGGTACAGTGGTAACGACATTATAGATGGAGGCGCGGGAGACGATACCCTTGACGCTGGAGAAGGTGACGATACCCTTGATGGCGGCATTGGCAACGATTCCCTCTTTGGCAATATCGGCAACGATAGTCTCAACGGCGGCATTGGCAATGATACCCTCTATGGTCAGGAAGGTATTGATAGGCTCTACGGTAACACCGATAACGATACTCTCTACGGTGGGAGTGACAACGATATCCTCTACGGGGAAAAGGGTGATGACTACCTTGTTGGTCAAACTGGCAATGATACCCTGGAGGGCAACGAGGGTAACGATACCCTTGATGGCAATGAAGGCAATGATACTCTCAAGGGCGGTATTGGCGACGATTCCCTTTTTGGGAATATTGACGACGATACCCTATACGGTGATGAGGGCAATGACACTCTTAATGGCGGTGAGGGTAATGATACCTTGATTGGAGCCAACCCAACTTTGGCAGATCCGGGAGTCAGCGAAGTTGATTTGCTCCAAGGTATGTCTGGAGGAGACACCTTCGTTCTTGGTGATGCCATAAAAGCTTTCTACACTCAAGATGGCACAGCAGAACAGGGAAGGACTGACTACGGGAATATTGCTGATTTCAACCCCAGCGAGGATGTGATCAGATTACATGGGAATGCCAGTAACTATCAGCTAGTGAATTTAGGCTCACAGACAGAGATATTTTACGGAGAAACAGACTCACCCCAGGATGAGCTAATTGGCATAATCCAGGGAGCTTTCCCTGTGCTGAATCTTTCCAGCTCTCAGTTTATTTATGTTGGAAGTGTTTGACCGACAGAAGCAGTGGATATGATCGCCCTTGCGTATCGTATATGGGTGAAGCGTAGCTATCGTGTAAGCGAATCGCTTCTATCTTCCTCAAAGTGCGATCAGCTTTGTTGGTGCGCTACGCGCGATCGCTCCGAACCACAGGAATAGCTTAGTTCTTTCAGGGTAGGTATCTTATTGCTCTTTTGTCACTTCAGGAAAAGATGTATCTCCTACTCTCAAGATAATGCATGAATTAAAAGAGAAAATCAGAAAGGTTTTCGAGCATACTAGTTACTGAAGAGCCAGAAAAAAACAATATTATACCAAATTCATAAAGTGGTGATAGAGATAGCTGAACCTAAATTCCTCAACGTCAGGGGTGTGGACAGTCATACAATTATCACACTAAATGAAGGTAAAAACCAAGCTTTTTTTTTCTCATTCAACTTCCTGGTAGATAAGCAAGCACACTAGCGCTATCGCACTTCCTAGAGTGAAACATCTACTAGAAAGTTAACGATGAGCGTCATTGTCAAAGTCAACGAAACCCAGAACATGGCAAACGTTGTGGGAAGAATAACCCAAAACGTCATTGGCAACCTTCAGTTTGCTGGATTTAGTTGCATTCGGCAAGAAGGAGAACGAGGGTTCATCAGAGACTCCTATACCGTGCCTTTAGATTGGGAACAAGAACTAACACTGCAAGGACTCATCACAACACTCAAGTGCAGTGGCGTAGCTGTCAACCTCCAATAGAAAAACTTGATCATTTAACACTGGAAAAGTCGGGAGCAAAAAGACTCTCGGCTTTTTTTATTCTAAAAATTTATAGAAGTTACTTGGAAGCGCTATCGCGCATTTGGGGATGAAAAAACTCAAAGATTGGATAACGCTTCTATGGCAAATACAGCAAAAGTACTGGTTGTTGACCAAAATCCCAACTGCTTATCCTGCGCTCAAGCCAAAGCTGAAAACTTGGGAATACAAATTGACAGCCTTCGCTTGCCAGAACAACCCCCAACAGCAATTGAAAAGGTAAAGCATATTGCTGATGAATTTGCCAGGGTATTCTATGAACTGTATCTAGCTGCGATCGCAGACAACTATGACTACATCTTACTGGATAGCGATTGGTTTGACGTAATTGGTGATGGGTGCAGGTACTGCGACGGTGCATTTAAGGTATTAGAGAAACTCCAGCTAGTCAAGCTGATTAAGTGCAATGGAATCGAAAGACCAACGTTTGCACAGGCTTTAGAACAAATTGCCGCAGCCTAGCCAAATAGAGCAGTTGTAAGCTAACAACACTCAATCAGTAAATATAGATAGCTCCAAGTTCAATGGAGCTATCTTAACTCTTTCATCAAATCATTTTTTGAGCGGCTATCGCCGTGAGGGAGCGACAACCATCAATCACGCTAATAAAGATGCACAAGTCAACCTTATCTAACATCGGTTTAATTGACGAGAAGGATACCTGCTTCATTCCCGCCATCAAGCTGGCTGCATCGCGAGGAGTCGCAGTTCGTACCATTAAAGCTGTCAAGAAGAACCAAATTCATGAGGTTATCAAAGAAGCATCAAACTGCGATACCCTCATCTTAGATGCCAAGCTCTTTCTCGGCGATCCTGTAGACCCGTGCATCTCCACTGACCCACCCGAAGAAGTAAATGGCTTAGCTATGTCGAGAGCCGCCAAAGCCATCTACCAAGCGCTCACTGAAATGGGCAAAACAGTACTCGTCATTCCTGCCACAGTGGATGAAGAAGCTTGCCCTATCGAAATGCGCTCCAAACTTGAGGTTCTGCTAAGCTAAACCTGGCTCTACCAAAACGCCCTTCTAGTTAAGAATAAGTTCCCGGTTACAAAAGACTGGGAGCTTATTTTTTAGTCCCAAACTCAAGTAAAAAAACCAAACATTTTCTATGATTTTGAACTATTGTGAGGCAAATAACTACGCCGAACATTCGCTTTTGACATCGTTCTTGCCTGTCGTTTAGTCCACTGCTCGACAGGTTGAAGATAAGGCACATCGTCTAATTCGCGCAGATAGCGCCGAATGCCTGTCAGTGATGCAATGCACGATGCCACCTCTTTACAGCAGCTTTTGGGGTAACG